>NZ_JBSXNH010000058.1:0-155607 GCF_056857535.1 Vreelandella sp. L-25 | reverse complement strand
TGTCTGGCTGCGTCACGGCTTGGAGAGTAGAATTGCTCATGGCGTATCCGTCCTATGTTGGTTGTGATCTGGCGAGATCAATCAACAGGATACGCCACCCTCTCTACTGCCCTCCATACACAAGAACTGAGCTTAACTCGCTGCCTGGGCGGCAGCTAACTAGAGCATATCAAATATAGCGTGCTGATTGTTAAAGAGCTTTAGGTGAAAAAAACGGCACCACCCTTTTCAAAGTGATACCGCTAAGTGATTGATTATTCGTTGCCAATTACTTCAATAAAAAAAAGGGTCAAAACCACGGCACCGTCGCTTGGGGGCTTAACCCATAATGGTTGAATGTTCCTCCAACCTCGCTATCTGCAGGCTTGCTGTGCTCAATAAACAAGCTGAAGCGCTGCTGAGTAGAGCGGCTATTGATCGTCACAAAGGGCAGCTCAATGCGTTTGTCTGCCACTTTGGCGTATAGCTGTTTGGCTTCCGCTTCCGTGATGTTGTGACGCTTGGCATAGCGTTTGGCACGGCTGGGGCTGCCCGTATTAAACTGCCGCCTCGACACGTTAATTTGCTTAGCATGGTCGGGTGCCGCCAGCACTTCGCTTACGCTAACGTGGTCTCGCATCCCCGTTAGCCATGCGTCACTCATTAGCTGTTTTAGACGCGCTTGAGTGCCGTGCAATCGCAATTGATCGCCCAAGCTGCACGCGCGAACGCCGTGTTTATGCAGGGGAAAACTTACGCCGATATCGTCGCTTTCCAGGTCAAACAGCGCCCGGTGCAGTTTGTTATACAGCGCGCCCATTAGCATCGCTGGAGCAAAGTCAGGATCAGGTCGCAGCCGAATATCAATATAGTGATCCATGGCTTACCCCGCTTCGCCGAACACGCCACCACGGATGAGTGTTGCCATCACAAAGTGCTGGTTTTCCTTGGAAGGCACTTGATCTTTGATCATCCAGTTATCCAGCAGTGAGTAAAAGTCGGCCTTCTGCTTGGGCTGGCGGTACGCTTTGCCTTGAGTGGTCACTGAACCATAAGGCTCGACAGCAATAGGCCCAAGATCTTCATCGTTTTCATTGGGGTACCAGGTGTCGATGGTACGGATGGCGTTACCCAGTTTTTGCGAGTGAATACCGGCAATATCGCTGACGTGGTAAAGCGTTTTGCTTTTGTCGCCTCGGCCTCGATCAAGAATCAGCTCTTGAGAAGGGAACACCTCTTGACCACTGCCCATGCGGACATAGGCCACCACCTCCAGCAGCAAGTGCTGCTCGCCCGCCAACGCAGCGGCGATGACACCCGCCAGCTCTTTAAGCTCGGCAGTATCCTCGAAAGCACGCAACGAAAGTGACAGTGCATCAAACGTCCACTCTTTGGTGGCTTTGCCTTGAGCCAACTGGCGAATACTCACTTCTACTTGCTCTGCGCCCATGCGGTTGCGCCACAAAAAACGACCATTGGCGAGGTTATTGGCATAACGATGCGCCAGCTCGCCGAAGCCTTGTGCTTGTTTATATTCGGCAACGGCCTGTTCTAGCTTGGCTTGGTACTCAGCGTTATTACAGGCTGACGGTGTTCCCGCACCAGCCAGCACGCGCAAGGTGAAACGGGCGACCATGGTATCTGCATCATGGGGCAGTGTGGCTACATCGACGGTTTGTAGATTGGGGTTTTCAATCTGCGCATCTAGTTTTGCGGGGTCTTGGTCTTTGGCTTTCAAGCGGTTGGAAATGGTGCCGCGCACCGATTTTTCGCGCACCTCAACCGGCTGCCACTGCTGTTCATCTTGCCGCTTATCCCAGTTGCTGGCGTATAGCAGTGCATCGGAAGGGTCGAGCTTGCGCTCAAACGCGAGGACGGAAGCGGTTTTGAGGGTATCGTTTTTAGCCATGATAAAGCTCCTTGTTTACTGTGCTGAGGCGCGAAGGTGATAGTCGTTATTGAGACGGTAGAGGCCCGCTTCTTCGTCGTTATCAACGTACCAAAGCAGGTCTTCAGGTTGCTTCATGCGGTGCGGGCTAACCCATTCACCCATGGAATAGAGGCTTTCGACAAAGCGGAACGGGGTCTTGGTATCGCGGGCGTTGGCGACTTCACCTGGTTGGAAAAGATCTGAAATAGCGCCATAACCCACTGGAATGGGCACCAGCCAGCCACGATAGGGCCGCTGCGCCTGCCAAACGGGCTTCTCGTTGGGTTCGCCTTCATTTTCTAACGTGCACACATGGTTAAGACGAGAGAGGTCTAACCATGCATCCAGTAAACTGGCGTCTGGATGTTGCTGTTGCAGTGTTTGAAGGCGCTCGGTGAGGTAATCATCCCGCAGTGTGAGGGCAAAGCCCGGCAGCCAGCGCCGCTTTAAGCGCGCGAACTGCGTTTGACGCCGCTCTTCATCGTCATCAAGCATGACCCATTGCGGGCGTTGTTTGTGGCTTGGTACCGCACGGTTAGGGATGACACTGCCTCCGGCAATGCGCATGCCCGATACAATCTCACTGATTTGATGGGCGATAACCTCATGCTCGCTTTCTGCAGCGCCGGTATCAATCGAGAAAATCAGCGTGATATCCAGATGGATACGCCCTTCTTCTACAATCGCTGCCGTACCGCCTGTCTTATCCACCGGATTACGCGTCAGGTGAAAGCCACGGATGTAACCACCCTCAGTGGCCTGGGCTTCAAAGTCATGGCAAATAACCCCAACGCGGCCTAACGAAACAGGAAGACTCGCCTCTGCTAACTTCCGCTCTAGAGCATGCATCAAACCTACAAATGCACTCATGGCAGGAAAGCCCCAAGTCATTGGGCTGGAAATCGCGTTGGCGTTTTGTACCCGTAGGCGTGGCAGAACTAGGAGGTTTTTTACTTCACTCATCGTCATCACCTCCTGGCAGGTTGGTTAAGTCTTCCGTTAGGCTTTCCATCCAGCGGCGATCACGATCCTGCAGGCGTTGAGGGGTCGCATCTTTTGCGAGCGCTTTCTTCCAGTGCCGGAACTCCACATCCCCCAAAGGCAGCTTTCCGCCTAACGCGGTATTGAGCCAGCTAGCAAAGCGGTGGCGAATATCGTCGGCCCACTCCACGCTGTTTCGCGCTTCACGAAAAGCGATATCCTCTTCGGCGCGACCAGGGTCTAGCCAATACATTTCTTCTACTGATAATTCGCACTTTTCATCGTCGCTCCAGCCCGCAGGCAGGCTATGCATCTGCATGGCAAACAGCGCCAACTCATCCATCAACATGGCGGTGTAGTCATCGCGCAGGTCGCGGGTGTGCATGTCTGACGTAGGGTTGGTTTCAAGAAACTGTTTGAGGTCTTTAACCAGCGAACGTACGTCTGAACGACTGCCAAAGACGCCAGGATGAGAGAAAACCGATGCGACTTTCAGCGGTGGGCGAATATCGCGCACATTCCAACTGGGTGGCATGGAAGCTAACAAATAGTTATTGCCGCCCCGCTCGCTATTCAGCTGCGAGATGTTTTGTGGCTTGGTGCCACCCATTTTCTGTGCAGCCAAGTTGGGATAACTGCGCACCGAGTGCTCAGCGTATTTGCCTTCCCGCTTGGCTTTACGTGCCTCTTTGGCCTCTTCGCTAAAACGGTCATAGTTAATGGTTTGAAAGACACGGTGCGCCAGAGAAGTGGCGTAGAGCGGTGCTATCAGATGGAAGTTCTCAGCGTCATTTTCTACGTCTGCGGCATCATCTCCCACCAGCCAGTAGAGCTGTTTGCCTCGGGTATGCGAGGCATGCTCACCGCGCGGTTCGGTAATCGCTGCAAAGGCGCTGATCCACGCCTGAGCTTGCTCAGGATTATCGCTTAACGCTTTTGCCAGCTCAGTGTCATTTTCCAGCGCCCGCTCAAGCAGCGACTTTCCCTCAAATTGCAGCTTCAAGAACTTATAGACATCCAAGGCGGCAGCGTTCCCTACGACATCGCCCGCAAAATCAGCGGGCAGCGTGTGGCTGCCGACAAGAGAGTGGTTATTTAGCGACTCAGGTGGGGCGTAAAGATTGGAGCCTTTGGCATCGGGATGAATAGGCTTGAGGGAGTGGGTGACGACTTGTAGTTGGCCAACGCGTCTTGCTGCATCGTTGACCCAGGTATCGAATTGAAATTGCTCCACTAGCGCCTGGTATTTGGGATCGTCGGGCTGCAGCTTTTCCGCCTTGGTATCGAAGCGCTCTTTTAAAAATTGCTCAATCGCACTTCGAACACCCTTCTGCTGACTATTTTCCATAGATCATCCTTAAGGGACTCACTTAATTAAAATGAAGTTGCATTCACACTAAGCCAACCCTCATATTTTTGCAAACCAATTATTGCGCAGCATGCAGCATATAGCTCCCTGTGCTATTATTTTATCTCTGTTGGACATACAGCTCAGTAAAATTAATGCGCTGCAATTTTTAGCTGCCGCACAGGCAGTCCCAGCGTGACATCCTTTTAATTCAGTACTACTATTAGTACTACTATTTGAGAGCGCTTATGGCAAAGCTTGATAAGCTTTTGGATAAAGCACGTCGGCAGCCTAAAAGCATGGGCTTCGACGAGTTAGCGTATCTTTGCGATCACTACTTTGGCCCTCCTCGCCAGCAAAAAACCAGCCACAGGGTGTATAAAACACCTTGGCCCGGCGACCCTCGCGTTAATATCCAGCGGGGCAAAAATGGCGAAGCCAAGGCTTATCAGGTACGCCAAGCGCTCGCTGCCATTGATAAATTGTCGTCATCAGCATGACGATTGGAGTTGCACCATGGTGAACCATACCCATTACACCTACCGCATTCGCTGGTCTGAAGAAGACGACCAATTCGTTGGTTTATGCACCGAGTTGCCCAGCCTCTCTTGGCTTGCCGATACTCACCAAGAAGCGCTGGAAGGTATTCTTTCCCTCGTTGCCGATGTAGTGGTCGATATGGAAGCCGAAGGCGAAACACCCCCCACTCCACTTTCTGAACGCCACTACTCTGGTCGTTTTAATGTGCGCATTCCCCCGGAAAAACACCGTGAGCTTGCGATTAAAGCTGCAGAGGAAAATATCAGCCTCAACCGCTTAGTCAGTGACCGGCTCGCGAACGCTTAGCTAGCGGCTGCGCCAAAACCCCAACACCGGGTGATACCCCCACCGCTGGTTTCTAGCCGAGGCAGTGACCGTGCCGAAGGTACGGGCGGCGCGATCCAGGGAGATAGCCAAGTCTTCCGCTAAGTCAGCCAGCGCCGTTAAGTAGTCGCTTGCGCCCCATGGTTGTATCCGCTCGCCCTGTTCTTCTGATAGATCTATCCGCAACAGCAGGCTTTCTTCCACCGGTACGTAGAGCTTTTCGCCTCGCTTTGCGCCATCGTCTACGCGGTGTAGCGTCCAGGTTTCACCGCCCTCATCAGGCAACAACGCTAGCGTTATTTCAGGTTCGAGCTGCTGGCGAAATGGATCACGCTGAATCAATACACCGGTTAAATGTAGCTGCGGCATCACATGCCAACTGTAGGCTCCTAAGGGCGGAGGCTTGGGCGTTTTGCCAATTCGTAGCTCTTTTTTGGTTAACGGCTCGGCAGGCTGCTCGATCATCAGTTGGTGCAGCCGCTCATGTTCCAAATCGACAAGGCTATCTTTGGCGTGCAGTGTTTCCCGCGCCAGCACACGGGGGCGGGCGTCAATCACCTTGTACTCATCTTCCGTTAACAGCTCACTAAGCGAGTGGCTACTTAGCCGCCATTGAAGATCTGTTTCAAAACCAGGTTTGTGAAAAGCAGGCTTTCCAGGCTGCTCCCAATGCTTGAGATTGGTATCGAGCAGCAAAATATTGGGCGACTCACACACCTGCTCGCGATGTCGGCGTACGCGGCCCGCCAACTGAATAATCGAGCGCATGGACGATGGCTCTACAATGGCCCAATCATAGTCGTGGTCGCGGCCCACCTCCGTTACCGGCGAGCCAAGCACGATAAACAAGTGGTCGCTCTCTTCACTGCTATCCAATAGGCGGCGGATATCCGGCTGCTGAAAAACGCGATCAGGCTCCGCCCGTTGCAGTGTTCGATCTAACTGGCGCTCAATGCCAGAGCGCATCACCAACGGGTGGCGGGAGTGGTAAACGCAGAGGTGGATGCGCACACCTTCCGGCGCGCCCTGCTGAAACAGCACCCTGGCGACATCCACTAAGGGATCAATATTAGCCATGCGAACCAAACCAAAGCTGACCCGCTTGCCCGAATGTGGATCAACGGAATGATGCTGCTGGTGAAGCGCTAGCGCATTCTCACGCAGCAGGGTTGCGGTGGCGGGTCTTATCTCTTCAGGGCGTTTGCCCAACGGCGGCAACGCTAATATATCCGCGCGGCGGCGTACCGGGCTTTTGGCGAGGCGTTCTAACCGACGTTTGGCAAAGTCTTGATGCGCGGCCTTGAAGGTCTCGCTACTGGCACAGCTTTCATGCTGGCGGTCGTGCTCGTCGAACCAGGCGCAGCAAATGTCCACCGCCAAGCCCGGTTCGCCCCGGTGGCGCTGAAAGGCTTCACGCCCACTGCGATAGGCTTCATACAAACCCTCCACCAGCGCAGGCGGCAAGGTGGCAGATGACAGCAGCACCCTTGAACCTAGTAGCCCCGCCCAATTGACTAATCGAGTAAGCGCAGGCAGGTCGTTGATATCGAAATCGTCGATTTCATCGAGCACTAAATCGCTGCTCATCAGGCGCAGCATGGGCACGATCTGACGCCCGCCGCGCGTGCTCTCCGTGGCGGGCATTAGATGATCAACGGTACATACCAAAATGGGAGCGGCAATCAGCGCGCGAGTGCCCGGCTCATCGCTTAAACGGCGCAGTACCGGGTGACTATCAAAATTGCCGTCAAACACCACGTGAGCATCTTCTTCAATCAGCACCTGTTTGGAGGCTGAACCACTGGCTTCGGCTTCTTGCTCGTAGTGCTCAAACAGGGCTTTATTAGCGCTGCCACCCACGCGCACGGCGAGCTCGTCTTCACCTAAATGCAAACGATCACGTAAAGCTTGGCCGGTTTGAAGGGTTAGGGTGCGCAGCCCTAGCGCAATGCTAAAACGCGCGCCCTGCTGAGGGTTGGCCAGAGCGTACATAATGCGCCCATTGGCGAGGGTTTTACCGCAACCGGTAGACGCCATGTTAATGCCAAAAAAGCCTTGGCGCTGACTGCGCTCCCTAAGCGATTGGGCCAGGTCGAAAGCTTTATCCTGCCAGCGAAACCGTGGGTGGCTACTGCGCTTACGAAAGCCTTTATGGCGGGCTAAACGGGGTAAGTGGCTATCTACGCTGGGTAGCGCACGGGCGACCGCAGCGGCGTGTTTCTCAACTCCTAAAATATGTTCGTCTAACGGCTGATTAGGCTTGCCGGTTTTGCGCACGGTATTGGCAATTAATGGGTAGTTGGGTTCGCCGCGTACACGGTGCAGAGGGTCTTCAAGGCTTGAGTAGTGGTGGTCGGCCAGCATGAGGCTAAGCCGCGCTAAATGCATGACGTAGTGGCTTTCCAGCCAGTGGCCATCCTGTTGCAGCCGCGCCTGTAACCGCGTGGCAAGCTTCGTTGCGCGCTCACGCCAGCGTTGCGTGCTAACGGGTAATCCGCCCTTGAATTGCCAGTAGGGCGCGATGCGCGCTGGGTCTTGCGTCTCGGGAATCTCATTCCACTCAGCACTGATGGACTCAAACAACTGGGGCAGCTGTTCAGCTTGCAGGTTGGTCTTTCCACCCCAGCGCTGGGGCGTATCAGCATCCGTTGGCGGCGGCTTCAGCGGCAGGCGGTGGTGACTAAGCACCAACCAAGAGCGGCAGCCAGCGGTGGCAAACGACTAAACACCGCTGAAGTAGCGCCGTCTAGCCCATCACGCTCTAACCCCACCAGCCAGTCCTGCTCTTGATAGTCACCTTCGGCCAGGCGCGCCAGCCAGGTGGCGTCATCGTCACTCCCCACAAAGGCTTGAAACAGACGCAGCGATATCCACTCATGACGGTATAAGTTGCGCCCATCTACTTTGCCTTTGAGCCGCTGCTGAAAAGCATCACAGGCTTTCCCAAGATCGTGCAGTAACGCGGCCAAGGCAGTGAGCAAGAGAATATCTTCACCGCTGTGCCAGTCATTTTCATCGCGGCGGCGCAGGATATCTCGGGCGGTGGTATTGGTCGGTACGGCTCCATTGAGATTGAACTGGGCAGCATCCCCCACTACCCACATCAGCTCGCTGTGGTCGTGGCCACGAATCCAGTGGCAGGCAACGGCGGTATTCTTACGGGCGGTTTTACGCAACAGCTTACGCAGCGTATCCAGCCCGGCTTGGGTAATCGGTGTTTGCCACGCGCGGTCGCCCCGGCGTTCGGCAAACTGGTCGAGGATGCGGCGCGTTTCTTTTAGGGCATTTTTATTGCACTGGGAAATCAGCAGCACGTTCATGAATCAGTGCTCCCAAGCGCTTGGGCGACGTCCTTGAGCGTATCAATCATGAAGTCGAGGGATTCGGTACGGGTTAAGCGCTCAATACACGCTTGGCGGAACTCTTGCTCTTCATCGCCGCGCATGGCGGAAATAAACGCCTGGGGCAGGATGACGGCGTCTTTTACCAAGTCCGCCACATCAAAAACCAAGCCGCCCCGGCGGGTTTTACCGTGCAGTACTGCCAATCCATGAGGAATCCCCAGTACCCAAGTGGCGGTCGCCGCCAACCCGTAAGCGAGATAGTTGCCGTGATCGAGAAAGCGATTGGCGGGATCGGTGCCTGTGCCACGCTTGGCGCGGGTAAAGTCGCCGTAACCTACGGCAATAACGGCAAGCTTAAAGAGCGTCTTGGTCAGTCGCGCTTCTAAAGTGAGTAGGTCAATCGTGCTAGGTGCTTGGCTAATCGCTTCGCGGTGATGGGCAAGGGCACTGTGTAGGTGGTCGGTGGCAATGCTAAAGCCTGCCTCTTTCATCACACGGCTTGTCCACAGCGCTTCAATACGCGCAAGGCGCGCCTGCTGAAATGCGCGGGCGGCATCCAAGCGTTTGGCATCATCAAACCAAAAACGCACCCAATATTGCAGATACTCCGTGGGCCGGTACTCGCTTTGTGGCGTCAGCCAAGCGACATCCACATCCACTTCATTGGCAGCGAACAGCGGTGTGCCACCGCCTCCACAGAATCCGACTAACACACCCGCTTTGGCGAGTTCACGCATGGCGGCTTGGGTAATCGAGGTGCCCGTTCCCAGCAACAGGGAAGTGGTATTGGCAATGGGGATATTCCAGTAGCGGGATTTGCTGCCCTCATCGGTCACGTACTCCACTCGCCCACCATTCACCAATACTCGGCAGTGCTGGAGGTAATAAAGGTTTGCACGCTTGGAATGCAGGATGGTTTTAAGGTCAGAAGGCGAAAAGTCATCCATGGCAGCTCTCCCTATATTTTTTACCTATCTAATCATCCTTCGCTTTATAACGCCATTAATCTTCGCCATTCTTAGCCCGTCTGATTCACCCCGGCCCTGCGCTATCGTCGTGCTACGCTTAATGCTAATTCACGGCTTTTAGGTGTTCTGTTATGCGCTTACGTCAACTTTCACGGGGTACCTTGGCGGCGGGGGGCGGCGCTGTTGCTGTCGCTGCCTGTTCAGGCACAGACCAGTGCCGATTGGGCAGCTTACGATGAGGTGTTTGAGCGTGGGGCGCAGCACGCGCAGTGGTGGGATGCGGGTTGGACGGGCATCTATGCCGCCAGCCTTGCGTTTGATGCTTACCAATCCAGCGAAGCCAGCGACCCGGACGACCGTTTTGATGCCCGCGTAGGAGCCGTAAAATCCGCCTTAGCGCTGGGCGGTATGCTGACGGATCGCCAGCCGCATCAGGCGGCACTGGTAGAGTACGAGCGCCTTAAAGCGCAGGGTGAGTTAAGCGGCGTGCAGGCGTTGGGGCTTTCGCTTGCCCAGGCGGAGCGTGAACGCCGTGGGTTTGAGGCGCGGGTTAGCTCGCTGGTGGTGAACACTGTGGCGGGGGCGGTAATTGCCGCTGACGGTCGCGAGCGGGATGGTGCCATCAACTTCGCTACAGGCATGCTGATTAATGAGCTGCAAATTTGGACGCAGCCTAATCAGGCCTCCAGCGCGATTAACCGCTTTCAGCCTGCCCGCGTGTCTCTTGGCCCCATCACGTTAGAAGGCGAATACGCGCTGATGGTATCGCCCCAGCAGATTGGCGCTACCTGGCGCTATTAGGTCGTTACCTTCTCTCTACACTATTTATCTATGTTTAGTGCCTGAATTGCCATTGTCGCTTTGTTAGGCACTTTTGGAGTGGGCGGAAGATTAGCGCGCTTACCGTTGTCAGCGCGCCGTGAGCGCGTAAAATATCCGCCACTTTTTTGGTTTCACCAAATGTTATGTTATAACTTATTTATTCGATAGCGAGGACGCTCGATGAGTGAGCACATGCATCGCCATAACAAGGAAGGCCCTTGTCATTTTTCGCTGATGTCGTTGTCTGCCACTAAGCGGTTGGGCTTTGTCGCGCTCCCGTTGCTGGCGCTTTGGGGGCTGGTGGTGTGGGCAGGCGGGTGGCCGTTATGAGTGAACGTTCCTCTTCGCGTTTGCAGCTGCACGACCTGCACTTGGCCCAGGGCCGTCGCACGGTGTTAGAACATGTGGATGGCGATATTAAGCCCGGCGCGATTACCGCATTAATCGGCGCGAACGGTGCCGGTAAAAGCACGCTGATTCAGGCCATTATGGGTGAGCTTCGGCCGATTAGCGGCAAGGTGGTATGCACGGTGGATAAAGCGCGCCGTGCCTGGCTGCCCCAGCAGCTGGCGTTAGACCTCACCTTCCCCATGAGTGTGGAAGAGCTGGTGATGACCGGCAGTTGGCCCAGCCACGGGGCGATGAAAGGTTACTGTGCGGCCCACTATCGCAAAGGCCGCGAGATTATGGCGCGCCTGGGTATTTCTCACTTGGCTCACCGCCCGCTGGGCGAGCTTTCCGGCGGCCAGCGCCAGCGGGCGCTGATTGGCCGCACGCTAATGCAGGAAGCGGAGCTGCTGCTGCTAGACGAGCCGTTTGCCAACGTAGATAGCGACACGGTCGATATTTTGATTCGCATCTTGCGCCAGATGGCCGATGAGGGTGTCACGATCATTATTGTGCTGCACGATATGGACCACCTGCGCCGCTTGGCGGATGAGGTGTTGATGCTGAATGGCGGCCATGGCCGTTGGGTCGCTCCCAGCGCGCTCAACCACCAGCATGCCCCGGCCCAAGTGGTGCCGTTTACCTTAGGAGGCCGTCATGCTGGCACTGCTTGATGCATGGTTCATTGCACCGTTTGATTACGGCTTTATGCGCCGTGCCGTGGTCGGCGGGCTTGCCCTTTCATTGGCCGCGCCGCCGCTGGGGGTGTTTTTGGTGCTGCGCGGCATGAGCCTGATTGGCGATGCCATGGCCCACGCGATTCTGCCCGGCGTGGCGCTGGGCTTTTTGCTGGCAGGCTTTTCGCTGCCGGTAATGAGCGTGGGCGGCGTGCTGTTTGGGGTGATGGTGGCGCTGCTAGCAGGGGCGGTGTCGAAAATGGGCGGCCAGCGGGAAGATGCCGCTATGGCGAGCTTTTTTATTATTTCGTTAGCCGCTGGGGTCATGCTGATTTCCATGGGAGGCAGCAGCGTGGATTTAACCCACGTGCTGTTCGGCTCCATTTTGGCGATTAACTCCACGGCGCTGCTGCTAATCGCCTCGATCAGTACGCTGATTGTGATCACTCTGGCGATTATCTTCCGCGCCCTGGTGGTGGAGTGTTTAGACCCGCTGTTTTTACGCGGCCAAAGTAGTCGTAGCGGTTGGGTACATAGCGTCTTTTTAGGGCTGCTGGTACTGAACTTAACGGCGGGCTTCCAAACCCTGGGCACGCTGATGGCCGTTGGCTTAATGATGCTGCCCGCTACGGCGGCACGGTTTTGGAGCAAGCGGTTAGAAGGCTTGATCGGGATTGCCGTGGTGTTAGCAATGCTGGCCAGCACTGGCGGGCTGCTGCTGTCGTTCCATTTAGACACGCCCTCAGGCCCGAGCATTATTTTGCTGGCAGGGGTGGCGTATTTACTCTCGGCGCTGTTTGGCCGTTACCACAGTTTGGCCGCTAAGTTGCGGCGCAAAACCACGCCCTTGGCGCTGGAGCAGTCGCACTAGCGGGTTGATGTTCATACGGTTATTTCTTAAATCAGGAGCATATTATGTCGCTTTTCTCTTCATCGCGTTGGCTGGTGGGCATTTCGGCCATGTTGGCACTGCCTGCCGCCATGGCCAACGAGCGGGTGCAGGTTGTCACCAGCTTTTCTATCTTGGCGGATATGGTGGAAAACGTCGGTGGAGAGCATGTGACGGTCAGCTCGCTGGTGGGCCCTGATGGCGATGCCCACGTTTTCTCCCCCAGCCCTGGCGATGCCCGTGCGCTAGCCGGGGCTGACTTAGTGGTCTTCAACGGCTTGCTGTTTGAGGGCTGGATGGAGCGCCTGATTGACTCAAGCGATTATAGCGGCCCGATGGTCACCGCCACCGACGGCCTTTCTCCGCGCGCTTTTGCAGCGCATAGCGATGATGAGCACAGTCACGATGCGCATGAGCATCATGACGAGCATGAGCATGAAGAGCACGGCCACGACGAGCATGCCGGAGACGACCATAGCGATCACGATCATGGCGATGACGACCCTCACGCTTGGCAGGACCTGCAGCAGGCCAAGGTTTACGTCACCAATATTCGTGATGGTTTGATCGAGGCGGATAGCGCCAATGCGCAGAGCTACCAAGCCAACGCCGAGCGCTACTTGGCTGAGTTAGATGCCACCGATGGGGAAATTCGCGAGCTGCTGAGTGAGATTCCCCCGTCTTCCAGTGTGATTACCGGGCACGACTCATTTGGCTACTTCTCTAGCGCCTATGGCGTTAATTTTCTCTCGCCGGTCGGGCTCTCTACCGAAGCCGACCCCAGCGGCGCCAGCATGGCGGCTTTGGTGGATGTGATTGAGCAGGAGAACGTGCAAGCGCTGTTTCACGAGAACATGACCAACCAAGCGATCATTACACAGCTGGCGGAAGAGACTGGCCTGCCTATTGCAGGCACCCTTTACGCGGATGCGCTGGCCAGTGAAGGCGATGCTAGTACGTACCTGGGCATGATGCGCCACAATGCGCAGGTGCTGCACGACGCTCTTGCAGAGCCGGGCCATGATGATCATGGTCATGACGACCACGACCACGACCACGACCACGACGATCATGGTCATAGCCACTAGGCCATTAACGTCAACAGTGCTGCTCAGCTATTTGCTTCTCGAAGATTGATTGCCGTGAGCAGCCACTGCCTAAAACACGCCATAGCGTGGGTTTCTGCCCGTGTTTGCAGGCGTGTTAGCCAGTAACCTCCCAAACTAACAGTGGTGTCGAAAGGCTGTACTAACGCACCACTGTTGAGTTGCCGAGAGAACATCAAGGGTGGCGCTAGCGCCACGCCTGCCCCTTGAAGAGCGGCTTCGACCATCGCGATGGAAGAGTCAAACACGATGCTTTTGGTCATCGGAAAGCTACGGGGCAGCCCTGCTGCTAACAACCACTCTGTCCACTCATCAGCGCGATAAGAGCGCAGCCAGGTCTCGCCTAATACATCGGCTGGTGTGTTTAACCGCGCGGCAATATCAGGAATACACAATACCGACAGTGATGCGGGCAGCAGCGGTTGCGCCGCAGTGCCATGCCAAGCCCCAGTGCCAAAGCGAATCGCAAAGTCGAGCCCTTCAGCGGCGAGATCTGCTCGGTTGTTATGAGTCGACAGCCGCAAATCCACAAACGGATAGGCGTTATGAAAGTCGGCTAGCCGTGGCAATAGCCAGCCAACGGCAAAGGTCCCCACGACACCGACGTTCAATACTTCCCGGTAGCTGCGCTCGCCTAACCGGTCTAGCGTATGCGACATCTGATCGAAGGAGCTCGTCAGTACGGGCAGCAGCAGTTCGCCCTCTTGGGTGAGCATCAATCCCCTAGGCAAGCGCTTAAATAGCGGCACCTTCAACAGGCCCTCAAGCAGCTTCACCTGATGGCTAACGGCTGCCTGAGTCACGTGCAGCTCTTCAGCTGCGCGAGTAAAACTCAAATGTCTCGCCGATGCCTCAAAGGCGCGCAGGGCCTTTAACGGCAAGTAGGAACGCACCACGCAGCCCCCAATTTTTCTAATAGCTCATGCAAAATATTGCCGTTTGTGGATACCGGCAGCGCCTCGTATTTTAGTCTTCTACCACAGGTTTAGCGACGAACGTCGCTCCCCCCACCTGACTTTACTCATAGCAACAGGGCTCTGGTATGCATCAGCGGTCAGCAGCACAAACTCGTTTTATTATAGCTACTTCACTACTGTTTAGCGGCCCAGCATGGGCGCTTAATGAGCCCCCTAGCGCCGATATTGAAGCGCTACTCAACGATACCATTGCCCCATTGATGGAACAGCATCGTATTCCAGGGATGGCCGTCGCCCTGAGTATTCATGGCCAGCAACATTACTTTAATTATGGTCTAGCCCATCAAGAAACAGCGACCCCGGTGACCGATGAGACGCTGTTTGAGTTAGGCTCCATTAGTAAAATCTTCACGGCGGCGCTGGCGGGCTATGCGCAGGCTAGCGGGAGCCTGTCGCTTTATGATGCTGCCAGCCACGATTTTCCAGCTCTTGAAGGGAGTGTGTTTGATGAGGTTACGCTGTTAGAACTGGGGACCTATACCGCTGGCGAGCTTCCGCTGCAGTTCCCTGAATCGGTACAAAGCGAAGCGCAGATGATCGATTACTATCGCCAATGGCAGCCTGACTCTACACCGGGCAGCCACCGGCTTTACTCTAATCCCAGCATCGGCTTAATGGGCTACTTGACCGCGCAACGCCTTGGCCAACCGTTTGAGGCGCTGATGGAGGAAGCACTGTTTACACCGCTTGGGCTTGAACACAGCTTTTTTCAGGTGCCAGACGCGCAGCAAGCGCACTACGCCTACGGTTACTCTAAAGAAGATGAGCCAATTAGGGTCAATCCTGGCGTGCTGGATGCCCAAGCTTACGGGCTGAAATCCAGTGCTGCGGACGTGCTGGCCTTTGTAGAAGCGAATATGAGTGGCGCTGGGCTTCAGGCAGGCGTTGATGATGCGCTCAGCCAAGCCCTAGCGGCCACACGCACAGGGTATTTTGAGGTTGGTGAGATGACCCAGGGCCTGGGCTGGGAAAGTTACGCCTATCCGGTGGCGATTGAAACGCTGCTAGCAGGTAACTCGCTTGAGATGATATTGGAGCCTAACCCCGCTAACCGCTTAACCCCGCCGCTTGCCCCAAGGCAGGCGGCGTACTACAACAAGACCGGCTCCACCAACGGTTTTGGCGGCTATGTAGCGTTTGTGCCCAGCGAGCAAATCGGGATCGTGCTGCTGGCCAACCGCA
This sequence comes from Vreelandella sp. L-25, assembly GCF_056857535.1. Lineage (NCBI taxonomy): Bacteria > Pseudomonadati > Pseudomonadota > Gammaproteobacteria > Oceanospirillales > Halomonadaceae > Vreelandella > Vreelandella sp. L-25. The sequence continues at coordinate 140,153 of NZ_JBSXNH010000058.1, read as the reverse complement.
ACTATCCCAATCAGGCGCGCATCGAAGCTGCCCACCACATCCTCACCGCGCTGACCAAAACGCCTTAAGCAAACGCGCCGCCCGAGGGCGGCGCGTTTACGCCTGCCAGCCTTGCGTGAAAAGCATGAAGATTGCATTTTTTCCCGTCGAAAAGGAGACTAGCTCATCTCCCCCGCTCACCCCTCTCACTGCAAAGAGCCAATACCATGCGCCTAAACGCCGACTTTAGCCACTTTGCCTGTGTCACGCCGGAGCAGTACCGCTGGGTTGCCTCGCCTAGCGCGGGCGTAGAACGAATGATGCTGGACCGCATCGGCGATGAGGTGGCTCGCGCCACAAGCCTGGTGCGCTACGCGCCTAATAGCCAGTTCAACCGCCACACCCACGACGGCGGAGAAGAAATTCTCGTGCTAGAGGGCGTGTTTGCGGATGAACATGGCCGCTACCCGGCGGGCAGCTACCTGCGCAACCCCATCGGTACCGGCCATACGCCGCAGATTGGCGAAGAGGGCGCGTTGATTCTGGTAAAACTCCACCAATTCGATGAAAACGATCTGCTTCAGCTCGCCATTCCTGCGCATCGCCTGCCTTGGCAGCCCGACCGCAGGCCCGGCATTACGTATAAAATGCTGCATACCTACCAAAATGAGCGGATCAGCCTGGAGCGCTGGGAAAGCGATATCGCCATTGACTGCCCTGCGCTAACGGGTGGATTAGAACTACTAGTGTTGGAAGGTTCGCTATGCGATGCGGGCAGCGAGTATCCGAAAGGTAGCTGGTGCCGCTACCCTCCGGGGGCTGCTCCTGAGCTTCGCGCGGGCTCGCAGGGGGTCATGATGTACGTAAAGCGCGGGCATCTTTCCGAGGCCCTCTCTTACGCTAACGCGCCAAGCTAGCGCACCAAACTCAAAAACGGCAGCAAGGTCAGCAGCGCAATCAACACCACCGCTACCATGACGAGCGTAACCTGAAACGGATGCGCTAATAAGCGCCGCCATAGCGTGGGCGCTTCATTGCGGGCCAGCGCCTCTTTATGGGCTTGGCGTGCGTTAGCTTGGCGTTCGGCCTGATACTCGGCCAATGCGGCCTCTGCGTCATCACGCTGGACAGGGTTGCGCAGCCAAATGGCATCGACCCCCAGGCGGAAAAAGCCCGCCTGGGTTTCGTACACATCAAAGCCATGCTCATCCAGCAGTTGGCGGACTTCCATGGCTTCTTCATCGGTTACATGGCGCAACCGAAACAGCAAATGGGCCATCTTAGTCGCCCATGGCTGCCATGCGGTCGGCTTGAATCACTTCAATCCAGTAGCCATCCGGATCTTTCACGAAGATAACGTCTTTCATCTTGCCCTGGTCGGCACGCTTCACGAAGGTTACGTCGTGCTCATCAAACCACGCCTGGGCGGCTTCTAAATCCGGCACGTTGAAACAGATATGGCCAAAGCCCTGGGGCTCAGCGTTGCCATCGTGGTAGGCAAAATCCTGCTGGGTTTCGGTGCCCCAGTTGTGGGTCAGTTCTAACAGGCCTTTCTGGCTAAAGGTCCAGGCGGTGCGGGCTTGGGTATCTTCCGGCACGCTGTCGCTGGCTTCCACGTTGGCGAGGAAGTAGAGCGAAAACTGCATCTCTTCAAAGTCCAGCCGACGCAGAACCTGCATACCAAACACTTTGGAGTAGAACGCCAGGGCGCGTTCCGGGTCTTTGACCCGCAGCATGGTGTGGTTTAAGCGAAAACCCTGAGTTTGTGGGGCAACGGGGGCAACGCCTGGGTGCTGTTCACCTTGAAACGACATACAACTCTCCTATTGCGGGTTGGGGCATTATGAAAAGTATGCTGATATAACGCAAATTCTTTGACGAACATATTACCTTGTACAAGGCTTAGGCTGCTAACAGCGTCAAGCTGTCTACCGCTATTTGCGTATTGATCATTTTGCTTACTTCCCCCTGCTATGAGGGCGCAGGTTGTATATTTCCAGCCCTCACCCAAGGACCCTTTATGTTCCGCGATCGAAACGTACTAGGTGAGCCGTTAACACCCTGCCGCCACTCTCTTAATCGTTGCTGAAAAGTAGCGGCTGCACTGGGGCTTTACAGCCTCGCCCAAGGCTAGGATAGTACCCACCAACGACAGGGGCGCCGCTTGGCGGCTGAGAAGCACCCTTTGAACCTGAACCGGATAACGCCGGCGTAGGGAGTCGTGGTGCTTTTCACCACCTCCTCCGCCGGGAGGATGCTATGACCCACCCCCCACTTGGCGACATGCTCGCCACTCTACGCGAGTCTACGCCGCTTGTTCACTGCATGACTAACTATGTTGCGATGAACAGCACGGCTAACCTACTGCTGGCTACGGGTGCCTCGCCTGCCATGCTGCATGCCCCTGAAGAGGTGGCTGAATTCACCGCAATAGCGGGCGCACTCTCCATTAACATTGGCACGCTCTCTACCCCTTGGGCAGAGTCGATGCAGCTTGCCGCTCGCACGGCTAAAGAAACAGGCACCCCATGGGTGTTAGACCCAGTAGCGGTCGGGGCCACCGCCTTTCGTCAGCAGGTCTGCACCGCGCTGCTTGCCCATCGGCCTAACGTCATTCGCGCCAACGCATCGGAAGTCATGGCGCTCACTGGCTTAGCCAGCCAAGGTCGCGGCGTCGATGCCACCACCACAACGGAGGATGCCGCCCAAGCGGCGATCAAGCTGGCACAGCAGCAGTGCTGCATTGTTGCCATGACCGGCGAAACCGATTTGATTACCAATGGCACCCACCACTACCGTTTAACGGGCGGCCACGCGCTAATGCCGCGCGTAACCACCCTGGGCTGCGGGTTAAGCGCTTTGGTAGCGGGTTTTTTGGCCGCCAACCAGGCCCATCCACTTTCGGCAACGCTGGCTGCGCTGGCGTGCTTCAGCATTGCCGGAAGCCGTGCGGGGCAGCAGGCCAGTGGGCCGGGCAGTTTTCAGGTCGCGCTACTGGATGCGCTGTATGCCCTTACCCCTGACGATCTCTCTTCTCTTAGCCAGCTGGAGACGCTCCATGCCGTTTGATCTTTCGCTCTATTTAGTCACCGATGCTGCGTTATGCGCCGAAACGGGGCTTGAAGCGACCGTGGAAGCCGCCGTGAAGGGGGGCGTGACCATGGTGCAGCTGCGCGATAAGCATGCCAGCGATGAGGCCATGATTGCCCAGGCAACACGGCTGAAAGCACTGCTGGAAGGTAGCGGTGTGCCCTTGATTATTAATGACCGGCTAAGTGTGGCCATCGCCAGCGGTGCCGACGGCCTGCACGTGGGTCAAAGCGATACCGCGGTTCAAGAGGCGCGGGCGGCGCTGGGGCCGCAGGCCATTCTAGGACTGTCGATCAACACCCTCGCGCAGCTTCGTGACGCGCCCATCGCGCAGTTGGACTACGTCGGGTTAGGCCCCATTTTCGCCACTGCCAGCAAGCAGGATCATGCTCGCCCCATCGGCTTCGAGGGCCTAGCGGAGCTGGTGCGCGCCTGCCCGTTGCCTAGCGTGGCGATTGGCGGCTTAAAGGCGCAGCACGCCGCCCAAGTGAGTGCCGCCGGTGCCCAAGGGATGGCGGTGATTTCTGCGATCTGCGGCCAGCCCGACCCTTACCGGGCGGCGCTGGCGTTTCGCGCCTCATGAGTCGGCTCGACCAACTGACCGCCTTCGTGAAAGTGGCGGAGCTTGGCAGCTATACCCGCGCTGCCGAGGCATTGGATCTTTCACGTACGCGGGTGTCGCGGCAGGTCATGGCGCTAGAGGAGACGCTAGGCGCTCGCTTGATTCAGCGCACGACGCGGCGGCTGCATCTTACCGATGCGGGAGAGCGCTATTTAACCCATGCCCAGGCCATTTTGCTGGCGCTGGAGGAGGCCGCTGCCGATGTCGGCAGTGGCACTCACACTGTGAGTGGGCGGCTGCGCATCAATGGTCCCATGAGTTTCGGCACGCGCTATCTCGCGCCTCAGGTAGCGCAGTTCATGCAGGCACACCCCGCACTCGACGTACGCCTCGATCTCAACGACCGCCGCGTAGACTTGTTGGAGGAGGGCTATGATGTCGCCATCCGCATCGGTAGCCTGCCCGACTCCAGCCTGATCGCCAGACGGCTAGCCCGCTGCCAGCTCGTGCTGTGCGCGTCACCCGGCTATTTAGCGCAGCACGGCACGCCTTTGCGCATCGAAGACCTTACCCAGCACCACTGCCTACGCTATCGCAGCGGGCAGAACAGCGGCGACTGGCGCTTCGGCCAGCAGTACGTTAGCGTCACAGGGCCGCTGGAGAGCAATAATGGGGATATGTTGACCCATGCCGCAGAAGCGGGATTAGGCATCGCCCAGCAACCCAGTTTTCTGATTCATGAGAGCATCCATCGGGGGCACTTGGTGCCGCTTCTATTAGACCTACCGCCGACCTACCTAGACATACACGCCCTCTACCCCGCACGGCGTTTTCTACCCGCCAAGGTAGCGCACTTCATCGATCAATTGGCCGATGCCTGGGGCGACCCACCCATATGGGAACAGGGGCTTGGATTATCGCGCATATCGCAACAGTAAAGTGCTCATCGGTTAGATTATCTTCTCCTTTCGCTGGTCTACAGTAGCATCATCGCATCCATGGTGATGCTCACGACGCGAGAGAGTGCTATGACGACGTTAACTACCCCGACGACAATCCTTCATGCGACCGCCCTACTGCGCGTTAGCCTAGGTGTGATGGCCCTAGCTCACGGCCTGATGAAAGTGTTCGTGTTTACGCTTCCTGGCACGGTGGGCTACTTCGAATCGCTTGGCCTGCCCGGTTTCATGGCTTACTTGACCATTGCCGCCGAAGTCGGCGGAGGCTTGGCCCTGGTGCTGGGCCTATACACCCGCTGGGTGAGTCTGGCGCTAGTACCGGTGCTGCTCGGCGCCGCCTGGGTACACCTCGGTAACGGCTGGGTCTTCTCCAATCCCGGCGGCGGCTGGGAGTTCCCAGTGTTCTGGGCCGTGGCCCTCCTGGTGCAAGCCGGCCTGGGCAGCGGTAGCTTCGTCATCAGCCGCCGACTGGCATAATCCAATGGCCTACCGAGAATCACACGTTGGTAGGCCCACTGACTGGAGTGTATCCTATGTTACCGAGTCTCTTCATTTCCCATGGCTCTCCCATGCTGGCGCTCACCCCCACCCCCGCCCATCACTTTTTACGGGAGTTGGGCCAAACCCTACGCCCTAAGGCCGTGGTGGTCGTTTCCGCGCACTGGGAGACCCCACACTTGCAGGTCAGCAGCAGCGTAAAGCCTATCACCATCCACGACTTTGGCGGCTTTCCTGATGCGCTATTTGCGGTTCAGTACCCTGCCCCTGGTAACCCTGAGCTGGCCCAACGGCTGACCAAGCAGCTCGGCGCCACGCCCGTGGAGCGCGGGCTGGACCACGGTGCCTGGGTGCCACTCTCACTGATGTACCCTGACGCTGACGTGCCGGTAGTGTCGCTTTCGCTTCCCAGCCGTTGGAGTAATACCGAGTTGATAGCCCTGGGCGAGCAGCTGGCAATGCTGCGCCAGGAGGATATTTTAGTGGTTGGCTCGGGGAGCTTGACCCATAACCTCTATGAGCTTCAGCCACAGGGTAGCCAGATACCGGCCTGGGTAGGCAGCTTTGCCGAGTGGGTTAATGCACGGCTGCGCGAGGGCGATCGTGACGCGCTGGCCAACTGGCAAACCGCCCCAGACGCCAAGCGCAATCATCCCACGCCAGAGCACTTCCAGCCGCTGCTGGTGGCTATGGGAGCAGGCGGCAGCGCCGCCACCCAGCTACACCACAGTGTTGAGCACGGCGTGCTGGCAATGGATGTCTATCAGTTTGCCTAGCGCGCTTACGCTGTGGGGCGACGTTTCAGGGTGGTGCGACGGTCGTGATAGGCAATGGCCAGACCGCTGCACATGATCAGCGCGCTGCCTACCCAGACCCAGACGTCCGGCAGTTCTCCCCAGAACCACCACCCCAGCAGCACGGCCCACAGCATGGCGGTGTAATCGAAGGGCGCAGCAATGGCGGCGGGCGCATGGCGAAAGGCCAGGGTGATGAACGCCGTGGCCCCCACCCCCAGCACCCCGGAGGCGGCAAAGCCCAGCCAGTGCCAGGGATGGGGCGTTTGCCATACCCAGGGCAGGCTGAGGCCCGTCAGTACCAGCGGTACGGCCGTCATGTAGAACACCATGGCCCACAGGTGCTCGTTGGCGCCATAGCGCCGCGCCGTGACCATCATCAGGGCATAAAATACCGCTGCGGCCAGCAAAATCATGGCGCCTAGTTGAAACGCATCTCCGCCCGGGCGAACTACAATCAGCACGCCCACAAAGCCTACCAGTGATGCTACAAGCACTGGCGGATCAATACGCTCACCTAAAAGCGGCACGGATAGCAGCGTGACAAATAGCGGTGCGACAAACGCAATGGCGGTGGCTTCTGCCAGCGGTAACAGGGTTAGCCCCCACACAAAGCACACCATGGTGGCGGTGTAGATCAACCCACGCAGCAGGTGAACGCCTGGCCGCTTGGTGCGCAGCTTACGTAGCCCGCCGCCAAAATAAGCCAACAGAGCAATGAGCGGTAACGATACCAGCGTGCGGAAAAAAATAATTTGTATCGGGGAGTGCACCGCCCCTAACCACTTTGATACTGCATCCCCTAGTGCTAAAAACAGCACGCCTAAGCACATGCAAAGTATGCCTTTTAAGGATGGCGTCATAAACATGCTCCTTGTGTTGCTATTGTTATGGTCCTACTCGGATATCACCGACATACAATAAAAAGCCCCGCCAACGTACATTAGCGGGGCGGTGAACCACTGCGGTGGTTAAAGGCTTGCGTTGACCACCATACAATCCATGCCCTGCGCCTGAAGCGTTTGGCAAGCTTGCCGCGCCTGGGATTCGTTCAGTGAGACGACACGGGCGCGAAATACTGTCGTGGGCCCCTGAAGCGGATCGATGGCAACGCGGCCTCCCACGCTCGTTGGCAGCCGCTGCGCGGCTTGGCGAGCCAATTGCTCAGCTTGGGCCGCCTGGCTAAAGGCACCTACTTGAATGCCCCAGCCAGCAGAGGCCATTTGCGCAGTGGGAGGTGCCGTCGCCAGCACGCGCTCCCGCTCAATAAAGGCTTGCAGTGGATCTTGCGAGGCAGCTTCTGGTGCCTCCTTACGTGCGGCCTCCGCTTGGAGAAGCTGGGCCTCAACGGTTTGTGCCGGCGTACTGTTAGACATGGGCCGTGTGGGTGATAGCGACGTGGCGGAGATATTAGCCATCATCGGTTGTGAGCGAGGCTGAGTAAGCGGTTGGGCTGGTCCCGCAAACCCCATAAACTCACTTGAGAAACTGGTATCAGCAAGCCATGAGCGTTGATCTCTTAGCGACGCACGCATAAAGCTGCGGTCTAGCAGATCTGCCATATGGGTATCACGGGAAGAGGAACTGAATCCACCCATCACTACGGCTACCATACGGCGGCCATCATGGACAGCAGTGGTGGCCACGTTAAAGCCTGAGGCGCGAATGAAACCAGTTTTTAAGCCATCGGCCCCTGGGTAGTCACGCACCAATCGGTTGTGGCTGGTATGGCGAGTACCGCGGTAGGTGAACTCCTGCAAACCGAAATAGTGGTAATACTGGGGAAAGTCCTGCATCACCCGCACCGAGAGCGTCAACATATCTCGCGCGGTGGTGATTTGCAGATCATCCGGTAAGCCCGAAGCATTGCGGAAGGTAGTGGCATTCATGCCCAACTCACGCGCCTTCGCCGTCATCAGGTTCGCAAAGCGTTGCTCGCTGCCTCCTAGTGCCTCTGCCACCACGACCGCCACATCGTTGGCAGAACGCACTGCCAAGGCGCGAATGGCCGTATCCACAGGAATGGAGCTACCGGCCGACAGCCATAGTTTGGTCGCCGGCATGGCAGCCGCCTGAGCAGAAACGGGCAACGGCTGATCGAGGCTTAGCCTTCCCTCCTCCAGCGCTTCGAATGTTAGGTAGAGCGTCATCATTTTCGTGAGCGACGCAGGATAGCGTGGCTCGTCAGCATTTTCAGCGTATAGCACTTCGCCGTTTTCGAGATCCACAACGATGCCTGCATAACGAGGATTCGCCTGGGCGTTGGCGCTACCCATCAGCGTCATCATCAGCATGACCAGTAGCCAGTGCGCCGCCCAAACCGTTGTGCTCACTCCCCGTGTTGTTGCCATACCAACCTCTTACTGATTGATCACACTGCCCGACACTTGGCCATTCATACGGCTGCTGCATTAGCCTAGCATGCCTTATCGTTAAATTGATCTTCCCATAGAGCATTCATCTCGATAAAGCAGCGGAAAAAGCGCAGATATAAAAAAACCGACCCCAAAGGGTCGGTTTTCATTGTGCCTACCAGAAGGAGCAGCGCTTATTCAGCGACGGCTTCTTCTTCAGCCACCGGGCGGTCTACGAGCTCAACGTACGCCATGGGCGCGTTGTCGCCAGTGCGGAAACCGCACTTGAGAATACGGATGTAACCACCCGGACGCTCGGCGTAACGCGGACCCAGCTCGTTGAACAGTTTGCCGACGGCTTCTTTGGAGCGCGTACGAGCAAAGGCCAAACGGCGGTTTGCAACGCTATCCTGCTTTGCCAGGGTGATCAGCGGCTCGATAACGCGACGCAGTTCCTTGGCCTTGGGCAGGGTTGTCTTGATGACTTCATGTTCGACCAGCGAGACAGACATGTTTTTAAACATGGCCTGACGGTGCGAGCTGGTACGATTCAGATGACGACCACTCTTACGATGACGCATGGTTGTGATTCCTTACCAAACTGGGACTCAAGTCGACACTCACGCGGAGGCCTTGTCGTCCTTCAGGCTAGCGGGTGGCCAATTTTCCAGCCGCATACCGAGGGACAAGCCACGCGCCGCCAATACATCTTTGATTTCATTCAAAGACTTTTTACCGAGGTTCGGGGTCTTCAACAGCTCCACTTCTGTGCGCTGAATCAGATCACCGATGTAGTAAATATTCTCGGCTTTGAGGCAGTTAGCGCTGCGTACGGTCAACTCAAGATCGTCTACGGGGCGCAATAGGATAGGATCAACGTGATCCTCTTCCTCTTCGACTTCCTGCTCTTTGTCAGCTTCCAGGTCGACGAAGGCGGCCAGCTGCTCTTGCAGAATGGTCGCACTGCGACGGATAGCCTCTTCCGGATCCAGGGTACCGTCAGTTTCCAGGTCGATAATCAGCTTATCGAGGTCGGTACGCTGCTCAACACGAGCGGCTTCGACCGAGTAGGAAACGCGACGAACAGGGCTGAAGGTGGCATCCAGCTGCAGGCGGCCAATAGCACGGGTCTCTTCATCAGAGCCACGAGCGTCAGCCGGTTCGTAACCACGACCCAGCGCGACCTTAAGCTGAATTTTCAGCTCGGCACCTTCATTGACGTGTGCAATGACGTGGTCCGGGTTGACGATTTCGACGCTATGATCAAGCGCAATGTCGCCAGCGGTGACGACGGCTGGGCCCTGCTTGTTCAGCGAGAGCACCGCCTCATCGCGGCTGTGCATCTTGATCGCAACATCTTTCAAGTTCAGGAGGATTTCGATGACATCTTCCTGCACCCCTTCGAGCGCACTGTATTCGTGCTCTACACCGGCAATCTCAGCCTCTACCACGGCAGCGCCGGGCATGGATGAAAGCAGAATGCGACGAAGTGCATTCCCCAGGGTGTGACCAAAGCCGCGCTCGAACGGTTCGAGAACGATTTTGGCATGATGTGCGCTGATTTCTTCGACCTTGATGTCGCGAGGACGAAGAAACTCTGTCACTGAACGCTGCATATGAACACCTTTCAGGCTGCCAAACGGATACTGAGTACTCTAAAGCACAATACTCAAGAGCATCTGGGCGGTTAGCTTTGCTATCCCGCCCAGGCCTCAAGAAGCAGAAACGTACATCAAACTGCTTACTTGGAGTACAGCTCGACGATCAGGTTTTCGTTGATGTCGGCAGTCAGGTCACCGCGTTCAGGCAGAGCCTTGAAAGTGCCTTCCATCTTCTTGGCGTCGATTTCGATCCAAGCGATGTCGCCACGGTTGGCCGCAATGGTCAACGCGTTTTGAATACGGGCTTGGTTCTTCGCCTTTTCACGGATAGCAACAACGTCACCGGGCTTCACTTGGTAGGAAGCAACGTTAACGGTGCGGCCATTCACGGAAATCGCCTTGTGGCTGACCAGCTGACGCGCTTCAGAGCGAGTCGAGCCGAAGCCCATGCGGTAGACGACGTTGTCCAGTCGGGATTCAAGCAGTTGCAGCAATACTTCACCGGTCGCACCTTTCAGGCGAGCGGCTTCTTTGTAGTAGTTGCGGAACTGCTTTTCGAGTACGCCATACATACGGCGTACTTTCTGCTTCTCACGAAGCTGCAAGCCGTAGTCGGAAAGACGCTGACGACGCTGGCCGTGTACACCCGGGATTTGCTCGGATTTACACTTTTTCTCGAAGGGAGTCACGCCACTCTTCAGGAAGAGGTCGGTGCCTTCACGACGAGACAATTTGCACTTAGGTCCAATATAACGAGCCATGAATCTGTCTCCTTAAACGCGGCGTTTCTTAGGCGGACGGCAGCCATTATGGGGAATGGGCGTCGCGTCTACGATGCTTTGCACGCGGAAGCCGGCGGCATTCAGTGCGCGCACGGCGGATTCACGGCCGGGACCGGGGCCTTTGACCAGCACGTCTACGTTTTTCACACCATACTCGGCTGCAGCAGTCGCTGCACGCTCACTTGCTACTTGAGCAGCGAACGGGGTGCTCTTGCGAGAACCACGAAAACCCGAACCACCGGCAGTTGCCCAAGAGAGAGCATTGCCCTGGCGGTCTGTGATCGTCACGATCGTGTTGTTAAAAGAGGCATGGATGTGCGCTACGGCGTCCACTACCTGCTTTTTAACCTTTTTACGGTTACTACGCGGGTTAGCCATGTTGATGTCTATTCCTGTCTATACGCTGGCTCTCTATTAAAGAGCCTGCGTGTTATTTGCGGATCGGCTTACGCGGGCCCTTACGGGTACGCGCGTTAGTCTTGGTCCGCTGACCACGCAGCGGAAGACTACGACGATGACGCAGACCACGGTAGCAGCCTAAGTCCATGAGACGCTTGATGTTAAGCGTGACATCACGACGAAGGTCGCCTTCTACGGTGAACTTACCAACTTCAGAACGCAGGGTATCCAGCTCATCGCTGGACAGGTCTACGATCTTGGCAGTCGGCGCGATACCGGCAGCAGCACAAATGTGCTTAGCGCGAGTACGGCCAATCCCGAAGATATAGGTCAGCGAGATCGCCGCATGCTTGTTGTCCGGGATATTGACGCCTGCAATACGGGCCATCAGCTTACTCCGAAATTTGAGCGGCTTGCTCGTTTAATCATCTACAAAAGGCGCAACAGCATACCCCTTTAAGAGCCCTAAGGCAAGGGGTATGCCGGCACCGGCTTAATACAGCCCAGGTTTAGCCCTGACGCTGTTTGTGCCGCGGTTCGATGCAAATGACGCGAACAGCGCCATTGCGACGAATAATCTTGCAGTTACGGCACATCTTCTTTACGGAAGCTCGAACTTTCATCGTTCTCTCCAATTCGCAACGGCGCGCCTCAGCGCATGATGCCGCCGCTACCGTAGCCTTTCAGGTTGGACTTCTTCATCACTGAGTCATATTGATGCGACATGAGATGCGACTGCACCTGGGCCATGAAGTCCATGATGACCACTACCACGATCAGAAGCGACGTGCCACCGAAGAAGAACGGTACGTTCCACGCTACGATCAGGAACTGGGGCATCAAGGAAACCGCAGTGATATACAAGGCACCGAACAGAGTGAGACGTGTCATCACTTTGTCGATATAGCGAGCGGTCTGCTCGCCGGGGCGAATGCCCGGCAGGAAGGCGCCTGACTTTTTCAAATTGTCAGCCACATCCTTGGGGTTGAAGACCAGCGCTGTGTAAAAGAAGCAGAAGAATACCACTGCCGCCGCGAAAAGCAAGATGTAAAGCGGTTGGCCGGGGCCTAACGCTTGTGATGCACGCTGCAACCACTCCATTCCTTCGCCAGCCCCCACCCACTGACCAATAGAGGCCGGGAAGAGAAGAATACTGGAAGCAAAGATGGCTGGAATAACACCGGCCATGTTCACTTTCAAAGGCAAGTAGCTGCTTTGGCCTGCATACATCTTATTGCCGACCTGGCGTCGTGGGTAGTTCACTTTGAGGCGGCGTTGGCCACGCTCAATGAATACCACAAACGCAACGGTGGCAATACCTAGCACTGACAGCGCTAACAGCGGAAGAACATTCCAGGCCCCTTCGTTGCGAGCAAGCTCAAACGCTTGCCCCACGGCACTGGGCAGCCCAGCGACGATCCCCGCGAAGATCAGCAGCGAAATACCGTTGCCGATACCCTTCTCGGTGATCTGCTCACCTAGCCACATCATAAACACTGCGCCCGACACAAACGTGATGATCGCAGTGAAATAGAAGCTGAAGTCAGCGCTGTAAGCGATGCCTTGGCTAGCCAGACCCACGGACATGCCGGTAGCCTGGACAAGTGCCAGTATCACCGTGCCGTAGCGGGTGTACTGGCTGATCTTGCGGCGGCCAGCCTCGCCCTCTTTCTTGAGTTGCTCAAGATGAGGGGAGACCGCAGTCATAAGCTGCATGATAATCGACGCCGATATATAAGGCATAATGCCCAAGGCGAGGACGCTCATGCGCTCCAGGGCGCCACCCGAGAACATGTTGAACATGCCTAGGATGGTGCCCTGTTGCTCCCTAAACAAGGCAGCAAGCTGGTCAGGATTGATACCGGGAACGGGAATGTGGGCACCAATACGGTACACCACGATGGCGAGGAGCACGAAGCGCAAACGCGCCCACAGTTCACTCAGACCGCTGCCCATCGCCGGCATATTTCCTGACTTGGCCATTTAGTCCTCTACCTTGCCGCCAGCGGCTACGATCGCTTCACGGGCACCTTTGGTGACCTTGATACCACGAACGGTAACCGCCTTATTCAGTTCGCCAGAAAGGATGATCTTCGCGTGTTGCGTAGCATCCTTCAGCACGTTGGCTTGCTTCAGGGTTTCCATGGTGACTTCGTCACCGGCAACCTTGGCAAGCTCGGCCAGGCGTACTTCTTCAGACACCAGCGACTTAGCAGACGTGAAGCCGAATTTCGGCAGACGACGCTGCAGCGGCATCTGACCGCCTTCGAAACCAGGCTTGACGCTGCCGCCACTGCGTGATTTCTGACCTTTGTGGCCACGGCCGCCGGTCTTACCAAGACCGGAACCGATACCACGACCAACGCGCTTTTCAGCGTGTTTGGAGCCCGGTGCCGGGCTCAGGGTATTGAGTTTCATGGATTACTCTCCCTCAACGCGCACAAGGTAGTTAACCTTGTGGATCATGCCGCGTACGGCAGGGGTGTCTTCCAGCTCAACCGTATGACCGATGCGACGCAAACCCAGGCCTTTCATAGTAGCCTTGTGCTTGGGCAAAACGCCGATGGTGCTGCGGATCTGGGTAACCTTGATCGTTGCTGCCATGGTGCCTTACCCCGTGATCGCTTCGACAGACAGACCGCGCTTAGCGGCCACGTCTTCCGGTGCTTGCATGGAGGAGAGACCTTTGACAGTCGCCCGTACCACGTTAACCGGGTTGGTGGAACCGTAGCACTTGGCCAGTACATCGTGAACGCCGGCCAGCTCTAATACAGAGCGCATGGCGCCACCAGCGATGATACCGGTACCTTCAGAGGCCGGCTGCATGTACACCTTGGAAGCACCGTGACGGGCTTTTACCGGGTACTGCAGTGTGTGGCCTGCAAGGTTAACCTTGACCATGTTGCGACGAGCTTGGTCCATCGCTTTCTGGATTGCGACCGGCACTTCACGCGCCTTGCCACGACCGAAACCGACACGACCTTTACCATCACCAACGACGGTCAGTGCGGTGAAGCCGAAAATACGACCACCTTTGACCACCTTGGCGACGCGGTTGACCTGCACTAACTTCTCTTGCAGATCGCCGCTTTGCTGTTCGTTCTTCGCCATCGTAAAACCCTTTAGAATTCCAGGCCGCCTTCACGAGCGGCGTCGGCCAGAGCCTTGACGCGACCGTGATACTTAAAGCCAGCACGGTCGAAGGCCACCTGGGTGATGCCTGCTTCTTTAGCGCGCTCAGCAATCAGAGCACCGACCTTAGAGGCCGCGTCTGTGTTGCCGGTCGCACCCTCGCGCAGTGCTTTGTCCAGCGTAGAAGCACTGGCTAGCACTTTGCCACCATCCGGCGAGATAATCTGCGCATAGATGTGACGCGGGGTACGGTTGACGCACAGGCGATACACGCCCAGCTCGCGGATCTTGGCGCGAGCGCGGCGGGCACGACGGAGACGAGATTCTTTCTTCGCGTTCATAACCCTGCCTTACTTCTTCTTGGCTTCTTTGCGACGCACCTGCTCGTCGGCGTACCGTACACCTTTGCCTTTATACGGCTCTGGCGGACGGAAGGCGCGGATTTCCGCGGCGCACTGACCGAGCATCTGCTTGTCCGCGCTTTTCAGCACGATCACGGTGTTTTTCGGCGTTTCCGCTGTAACACCCTTAGGCAGTTCGTAGTCGACCGGGTGCGAGAAGCCCAGTGAAAGATTGAGCGTCTGGCCCTTAGCTTGGGCACGATAACCGACGCCAACAATTTCGAGAGTTTTTGTGAAACCCTCGGATACGCCCGTTACCAGGTTCTGAACCAAGGCGCGGGTAGTACCGGCCATTGCCCAGCTCTTGGCAGACTCACTCGGGGCGAAGGTCAGCTGACCATCTTCTTGAGCGATCACCACGTCTTGGTGAACGGTCATAGATAGTGTGCCCTGGCCGCCTTTGGCGGTCAGCTGGTCGGCATTGATTTTAATCTCAACGCCGGCAGGCACTTTAACCGGATATTTCGCTATGCGGGACATTCCAGCCTCCTAGAATACGGTGCAGATGACTTCGCCACCGACGCCTGCTTGGCGCGCGGCACGATCGGTCATGACACCATTAGAGGTGGTGACAATCGCGATACCCAGACCATCGGCGACCTTAGGCAGGTTGTCCTTGCCTTTGTACTGGCGCAGAGACGGCTTGGAAACCCGCTGAATGTGCTCAATAACCGGCTTGCCCTCAAAGTACTTGAGAGTCACGGTGAGCTCGGGTTTAACGCCTTCAGCCACCGTAAAGTCAGTAATGTAGCCTTCTTCCTTTAGCACTCGGGCCACTTCAACTTTCAGCTTGGAGGACGGCATGGTAGCCGTCTCCTTGGTGGCCATCTGCGCATTGCGGATACGGGTAAACATATCCGCCAGAGTGTCTTGCATGCTCATTTAATGTGCGCTCCTGATGATTCTACGTAGCGTTACCAGCTGGACTTTTTCAGACCAGGGACGTCGCCACGCATGGCGGCTTCACGCAGCTTGTTACGGCCGAGACCGAACTTGTTGTAAAAACCGTGCGGACGGCCAGTCACGCGGCAGCGGTTACGCTGACGCACCGGGCTTGAGTCGCGCGGCAGTTGCTGCAGCTTCAGCGTCGCCTCGAAACGATCTTCTTCAGAAGCGTTCACGTCCGAGATGATTTTCTTGAGCTCTGCGCGCTTAGCCGCATACTTCTCGACTAGCTGAGTACGCTTGAGCTCACGCTCTACCATACTTTTCTTAGCCATGATCCAACCCTTATTTCTTGAACGGGAAGTTCAGTGCTGCAAGCAGCGCACGACCTTCCTCGTCGGTGTTGGCGGTAGTAGTGATAGTGACGTCCAGCCCCCGTACGCGATCGATTTTATCATACTCGATCTCTGGGAAGATGATCTGCTCACGCACACCCATAGAGTAATTGCCGCGACCGTCAAAAGACTTCGGATTGAGACCACGGAAGTCACGCACGCGAGGAATCGCAATGTTCACCAGACGGTCCAGGAAGTCCCACATACGCGCGGAGCGCAGTGTTACTTTAATACCGATCGGCCAACCTTCGCGCACCTTGAAGCCCGCGATGGACTTACGTGCTTTAGTTACTAGCGGCTTTTGACCAGAGAGCTTCTCCAGATCGCCGATAGCGTTGTCGATCAGTTTTTTATCACTGACCGCTTCGCCGATACCCATGTTCAGAGTCACTTTCGTGATCCGGGGTACCTGCATTACGTTGGCGTAGCTGAACTGCTCTTTGAGTTGAGCCACCACCTCGTTTTGATAACGTTCTTTCAAGTTCGCCATTTTGCTACCCGACTCGCGTTAGGCGTCGATCTGCGTCTGCGTCGACTTGTAGATACGTACCTTGGTACCGTCTTCCTTAACTTGGAAGCCGACGCGATCCGCCTTACCGGTCTCCGAATTGAAGATGGCTACGTTGGACGCGTGAATCGGAGCCTCACGCTCGACGATACCGCCCTGATTTCCCGCCATGGGATTGGGCTTGGTGTGACGTTTAATCATGTTCACACCGGACACCACGAAGCGGTTGTCTAACACCCGCTTAACGGTGCCGCGCTTGCCCTTATCCTTCCCGGCGATGACGATGACTTCATCGTCACGTTTGATCTTTTGCATATCCGCCTCGCTCCTTACAGCACTTCAGGCGCTAGGGAAATGATCTTCATGAACTTCTCATTACGAAGCTCACGAGTTACCGGCCCGAAGATACGCGTGCCGATCGGCTGTTCGTTGGTGTTGTTCAACAAAACTGCCGCATTTCCATCGAAACGGATCAGCGAACCGTCACTACGACGGACGCCACTACGGGTACGAACGACTACCGCTTTCAGCACTTGGCCTTTTTTGACCTTACCGCGCGGAATCGCTTCTTTCACCGTTACTTTAATGACGTCACCAACGCGGGCGTAACGACGGTGTGAACCGCCTAGCACCTTGATGCATTGCACCCGGCGCGCTCCGCTGTTGTCGGCGACATCCAGCATTGTCTGAGTCTGAATCATCGGTTTTCTCCAAACCTAATCTGACTGCACTGGTTGGACAGACGCAGGGGTTAACCTTTGGCCTGCTCGACCACCTCGACCAGCGTCCAGGCTTTCTTCTTGGAAAGCGGACGGCACTCCTGAATGGAAACCGTATCGCCTGCCTTTGCCTGGTTCGCCTCATCATGGGCGTGCAGCTTGGTGGAGCGCTTAACGTATTTTCCGTAGATCGGGTGACGCTCACGACGCTCGATCATAACGACGATGGACTTATCCATCTTGTCGCTGACCACCTTGCCGGTCAGCGTACGTGTTTTCTTCTCTTCGGCCATCTCAATCACCTGCCTTCTCGTTGAGCACAGTCTTAACGCGGGCGATATCCCGACGGACCTGCTTGAGCAGATGAGTCTGGCTCAGTTGGCCAGTGGCCTTCTGCATGCGCAGGTTAAACTGCTCGCGGAGGAGCTCGAGGAGCTGCTCTTTGAGCTCTCCTGCGGACTTTTCACGAATTTCCTGGGCTTTCATCACATCACCGTCCGTTTCGCAAAGGTGGTGGACAGGGGCATCTTCTGGGCGGCCAGTTCAAATGCTTCACGGGCCAGCTCTTCGGATACACCTTCAATTTCGTACAGGACCCGACCCGGCTGGATCTGGGCTACCCAGTACTCAACTGAACCTTTACCCTTACCCATACGAACTTCGAGCGGCTTCTTGGAGATCGGCTTGTCAGGGAATACGCGGATCCAAATCTTACCGCCACGTTTGACGTGACGTGTGATCGCACGACGGCCGGCTTCGATCTGACGCGCAGTGATGCGGCCACGACCGGTTGCTTTGAGACCGTACTCCCCGAAGCTGATCTTGCTTCCGCGATGCGCTAGGCCACGGTTGCGGCCTTTCATCATCTTGCGGAATTTCATACGCTTGGGCTGTAACATCGACTCGCTCTCCCCTTACCTGGAACCTTTCTTCTTGGGCGCGTTGCCGGCAGGCTGCTGTTGCTTAGCCTTGGCACGTACTTCCTCGATACCGCCGAGGATTTCGCCCTTGAAGATCCACACTTTGACGCCGATGACGCCGTAGGTGGTGTGAGCTTCGTAAGTGGCGTAGTCAATGTCCGCACGCAGAGTGTGCAGCGGAACGCGACCTTCGCGGTACCATTCGGTACGTGCGATTTCGGCACCACCCAGACGACCTGACAGCTGAATCTTGATGCCGCCAGCGCCAAGACGCATTGCGTTCTGTACCGCGCGCTTCATGGCACGACGGAACATCACGCGACGCTCAAGCTGACCGGCTACGTTAGCAGCGACCAGCTTGGCATCCAGCTCCGGCTTGCGAACTTCTTCGATGTTCACATGAACCGGTACGCCCATCATCTCGGTCAGATCACGACGCAGACGGTCGACATCTTCACCTTTTTTACCAATCACGATACCCGGACGGGCAGTGTGGATGGTGATGCGGGCATTGTTCGCCGGACGCTCGATGTGGATGCGGCTTACGGAAGCGTTTTTAAGACGCTCTTCCAGGAAGCTGCGCACTTCGAGATCGTTGTTGAGCTTATCGGCATAGGCGCCGCGCTCGGCATACCAGACAGAAGCATGGTCTTTGACGATGCCCAGTCGAATGCCTGTTGGATTGACTTTCTGACCCATCTGGTCGACTCCTACTTCTCGGCTACCTTGACGGTGATGTGGCAGGTGCGCTTCAAGATACGATCCGCACGGCCTTTGGCGCGCGGCTTGATACGCTTGAGCGTCATGCCCTCATCGACGCAGATGGTCGAGACACGCAGCTCGTCGATGTCCATGCCGTTGTTTTCTTCCGCATTCGCGATGGCGGACTGAAGCACTTTCTTGACCAGTTTGGCAGCCTTCTTCGGGGAGAAGGTCAGCAGGTCAAGAGCTTCGGCGACCGGTTTACCGCGCACCTGGTCAGCCACCAAACGGGCCTTCTGTGCGGATAAAGCAGCGCCACTCAGCTTAGCTGTGACTTCCATCTCTTAATCCTCTCTGGCTTACCGTTTGGCTTTCTTGTCCGCCGCATGCCCGCGATAAGTGCGAGTAGCAGCGAATTCGCCCAGCTTGTGACCAACCATTTCCTCGGAAACATGCACCGGGACGTGTTGGCGACCGTTATGGACAGCGATTGTGAGGCCTACCATGTTTGGCAGGATCATCGAACGACGCGACCAAGTCTTGATCGGTTTACGGTCGTTCTTCTCCACTGCAGCCTCTACCTTCTTCAAAAGATGAAGGTCAATGAAGGGACCTTTCTTTAGTGAACGTGGCACAGCCGTTACCTCTTAATGTCTTGGCAATTTAGATCAACGTGTCTTATTACGACGACGAACGATCAGCTTGTCGGTGCGCTTGTTCTTACGCGTCTTGTGACCCTTAGTCGGCACGCCCCATGGGGATACCGGGTGACGACCACCACTGGTGCGGCCTTCACCACCACCGTGCGGGTGATCCACCGGGTTCATCGCGACACCGCGAACAGTCGGACGCACACCTCTCCAGCGCTTCGCACCGGCCTTGCCAAGTTGACGCAGGCTGTGCTCGGAGTTGCTCACTTCACCCAAGGTTGCGCGGCATTCAGCCAAAACCTTGCGCATTTCGCCAGAGCGAAGACGCAGGGTGGCGTAATTACCTTCACGAGCAACCAGCTGAGCGCTAGTACCGGCACTGCGAGCAATCTGCGCGCCTTTACCCGGCTTCAGTTCGATACCGTGAACGGTAGAACCCAGCGGGATGTTACGCAGAGGCAAGGCATTGCCTTTCTTGATGGGCGCGTTAACACCAGATTCCAGCACGTCACCCGCGCTGACACCTTTCGGTGCAATGATGTAACGACGCTCGCCATCGGCATACTTCAGCAGCGCAATGTGCGCACTGCGGTTCGGGTCGTGCTCCAGACGCTCAACAGTGGCAGGAATGCCATCTTTGGTGCGTTTGAAGTCGATCAACCGATAGTGATGACGGTGACCACCGCCCACGTGGCGGGTGGTGATGCGACCGTAGTTGTTACGGCCACCGGACTTGGACTGTTTTTCCAAAAGCGGTGCATAAGCACGGCCCTTGTACAGCTCCTCACCAACGATCTTGACGACGTGGCGACGACCGGCGGATGTGGGTTTGGTCTTGACGATTGCCATTATCCGTACTCCTGCCCTTATTCGGCGCCAGAGAAGTCTTCGAGCGTTTCACCCGCAGCCAGGGTCACATACGCTTTGCGGTAACCCTTTCGCAGGCCAACGCCGTGAGCAGTACGCTTTGTTTTACCCTTAACGTTCAGCACCTGAACGCTGCCGACCTTCTTGCCGAACAGTGCTTCAACGGCTTTCTTGATCTCGGGCTTGGTAGCATCGCTTGCCACCTTGAAAACGTACTGGTTGCGCTCGGCTGCCATCGCGGCCTTTTCGGTCACGTGCGGTCCAAGCAGAACCTTGAATACGCGTTCCTGGTTCATGCCAGCTTCTCCTCGAATTTACGCAGGGCGGAGACGGTGACCAGGACCTTATCAAAGGCAACCAGGCTCACCGGATCAGCTGCAGCGACATCCACCACATCGACGTGGGGAAGGTTGCGTGCGGCCAGATAGAGCGTTTCGTCAACCTCTTCAGTGACGATCAACACTTTCTCAAGGTTGAGCTCTTTCAGCTTGGCAGCTACCTGCTTGGTCTTCGGCGCTTCTACGCTGAACTCTTCAATAGCGACTAAACGCTCTTGACGTACCAGCTCAGACAGGATGGAACGCATCGCCGCGCGGTACATTTTGCGGTTAACTTTCTGGCTGAAGTCCTGAGGACGCGCCGCGAAAGTAACCCCGCCACTGCGCCACAGCGGAGAGCGAATAGTACCGGCACGTGCACGACCGGTACCCTTCTGACGCCACGGCTTCTTACCACCACCACGTACGTCGGAACGGTTCTTTTGAGCGCGTGTACCCTGACGGCCACCAGCCAAGTAGGCGGTAACGACCTGGTGCACCAGCGCTTCGTTGAATTCTTTGCCAAAAGTGGCGTCGGCTACTTCAACGGTACCCGTGCCTGCAGCAAGATTCAGATTCATTGGTAATTATCCCCTTCAGCCAGCTTTCACGGCGCTGCGAACGATAACGTCGCTACCGGTAGCACCCGGTACTGCGCCTTTGATCAGCAGCAGGTTACGCTCGGCGTCGACACGGACGATCTCAAGGCTCTGCACGGTGCAACGGGTGTTACCCATTTGACCGGCCATTTTCTTGCCTTTGAATACGCGACCAGGTGTCTGACACATGCCGATAGAACCCGGCGCGCGATGCGACAGGGAGTTACCATGGCTGTTGTCTTGGGTACGGAAGTTCCAGCGCTTAACAGCACCCTGGAAGCCTTTACCCTTAGAGGTGCCGGTCACGTCGATCATTTGACCAGCTTCGAAGAGGGATACGGTGAGTTCGCCACCCACTTCAGGAGCTTCTTCGCCTTCTGCAAGACGGAATTCCATCAGTGAACGACCAGCCTCAACACCCGCCTTGGCAAACTGTCCAGCTTGCGCTTTGGTGAGGTGCTTGGCTTTACGAGAACCTGTAGTCACCTGAACCGCTGCGTAGCCGTCAGACTCAATGGTCTTAACGCGCGTTACACGGTTAGGATCAACTTCAATAACGGTCACGGGCACGGATGCGCCATCTTCGGTAAAGACACGGGTCATCCCGGCCTTTTTACCGACTAAACCGATAGTCATACTCAGTCTCCTATAGTGTACGGGGCTATCACCCGCTATGGCTGCCCTTTCCAGAGCATTCCACTAGCACATTGTGTGGCGCCTCACGGCGCGGCGGCTGCTGCTCACATATTAAAACGGTGAGCGCTGGGCCGCGAAGTGTCTAGTGTATTAGTCGAGCTTGATTTGCACGTCTACGCCAGCGGCGAGATCGAGCTTCATCAGCGCATCAACAGTTTTCTCGGTCGGCTCAACGATGTCGAGCACACGCTTATGAGTACGAATCTCATACTGATCACGCGCATCTTTGTTGACGTGCGGTGAAATCAGAATGGTATAGCGCTCGCGGTTGGTCGGCAGCGGAATCGGCCCACGAACCTGAGCACCAGTACGCTTAGCGGTTTCAACGATCTCCGCTGTGGACTGATCAATCAGGCGATGGTCGAACGCTTTCAACCGAATGCGAATCTTTTGGTTCTGCATTTGCCCTAAACTCCAATGGATGTCGACGGCGCGAGCCGTCTACCCACGCATTCAAAGGATGCGCATTATAGGCACGCCAAAAGCCCATGTCAAACATTTGCTATTGGTGCGCAGAAAAAGGGGCTCGCAAGAGCCCCTCTTGATCAATCATCAAGCAAGCTTACTTGACGATTTTTGCAACAACGCCAGCACCAACGGTACGACCACCTTCGCGGATTGCGAAGCGCAGACCTTCGTCCATAGCGATTGGAGCAATCAGGGTAACAACCATCTTAACGTTGTCGCCCGGCATTACCATTTCAACGCCTTCCGGCAGTTCACAAGTACCTGTTACGTCAGTGGTACGGAAGTAGAACTGGGGACGGTAGCCTTTGAAGAAAGGCGTGTGACGACCACCTTCTTCTTTGGACAGTACGTAGACTTCGGCTTCGAAGACAGTGTGCGGGTTGATGGTGCCCGGCTTCGCCAGTACCTGACCACGCTCAACGTCATCACGCTTAGTACCACGCAGCAGCGCACCAACGTTCTCACCTGCACGACCTTCGTCGAGCAGCTTACGGAACATTTCTACGCCAGTAACGGTGGTTTTGGTGGTGTCGCGGATACCCACGATTTCCACTTCTTCACCAGCTTTAACGATACCGCGCTCTACACGACCGGTAACAACGGTACCACGGCCAGAGATAGAGAATACGTCTTCGATCGGCATCAGGAACGGCTGGTCGATCGCACGCTCCGGCTCAGGGATGTAGTCATCCAGAGCTTTGATTAGGTTAGCTACCGCAGTAGTACCCATGCCGTTCTCGTCTTCACCGTTCAGCGCCATCAGCGCAGAACCAGTGATGATCGGCGTGTCGTCACCCGGGAAGTCGTACTCGGACAGAAGTTCACGAACTTCCATTTCGACCAGCTCGAGCAGCTCTTCGTCATCGACCATGTCCGCTTTGTTCAGGAACACAACGATGTACGGAACGCCAACCTGACGAGACAGCAGGATGTGCTCACGCGTCTGCGGCATGGGGCCGTCAGCGGCAGAACATACCAGGATCGCGCCGTCCATCTGGGCAGCACCGGTGATCATGTTCTTGACGTAGTCAGCGTGTCCCGGGCAGTCAACGTGTGCGTAGTGACGCACTTCAGACTGGTATTCAACGTGAGATGTCGCGATGGTGATACCACGCTCACGCTCTTCCGGAGCGTTATCGATGGTATCGAATTCACGCCAGTCGCCGCCGAAAACCTCAGCAGACACGCGGGTCAGGGCCGCTGTCAGAGTCGTTTTACCGTGGTCGACGTGACCGATGGTGCCGACGTTGACGTGCGGTTTGGAACGTTCAAATTTTTCCTTAGCCACTGCTATAACCTCTTTACGTTAGCTAACGGTTAACCGTTTTGGTTGATGACGGCTTCAACGACGCTGGAGGGCGCCTCCTCGTACTTCGCGAACTCCATAGAGTAGCTCGCACGGCCCTGGGTCTGTGAGCGCAGATCGGTTGCATAACCGAACATCTCACCCAGTGGCACCGTTGCACGAATGACTTTACCAGAGGAAGAGTCATCCATGCCCTGCACCAGGCCGCGACGACGGTTCAGGTCGCCCATGACGTCACCCATAAACTCTTCGGGGGTCACGACTTCGACCTTCATCACCGGCTCCAGCAGCACGGCCTTGGCCTTCCTGGCACCTTCTTTCACTGCCATAGAAGAAGCAATCTTGAACGCAGTCTCGTTAGAGTCCACGTCATGGTAGGAACCATCAAACAGCGTGACTTTGACGTCGATCATCGGGTAACCCGCGATGACACCATTTTGCAGCTGCTCGAAAGCACCTTTCTCAACCGCAGGTACGTATTCCTTCGGAACCACACCACCTACGATCTCAGAGTTGAACTTGAAGAAGATCTCTTCTTCGCCTTCACCCTTCTCTTCTGCAGTCAGCGGCTCGATACGCAGCCACACGTGACCGTACTGACCACGACCACCGGACTGACGTACGAATTTACCTTCCTGCTCGACGCTGCCACGAATCGTTTCACGGTAAGCAACCTGCGGCTTGCCGATGTTCGCTTCTACCTTGAACTCGCGACGCATACGGTCAACGATGATATCCAGGTGCAGCTCGCCCATACCCGAGATGATGGTCTGGCCGGTCTCTTCGTCGGTCTTCACCTGGAAGGAAGGATCTTCCTGGGCCAATTTACCCAGCGCAACACCCATTTTTTCCTGGTCAGCTTTCGACTTAGGCTCTACGGCAACAGAGATAACCGGATCCGGGAACTCCATGCGCTCAAGCACGATCTTGTGATCGATATCACACAGGGTATCACCTGTAGTGACGTCCTTCAGACCGATACAAGCAGCGATGTCGCCTGCGAGTACTTCTTTGATCTCTTCGCGAGAGTTGGCGTGCATCTGAACGATACGACCAACACGCTCTTTCTTCTGCTTAACGGAGTTATAAACACCATCACCAGATTTCAGAACGCCTGAGTAGACGCGAATGAAGGTCAGCGTACCAACGAAGGGGTCGGTGGCGATCTTGAACGCTAGTGCAGCGAACGGAGCGCTATCGTCTGCTTCACGAGTCGCGATGGTGCCGTCTTTGTCGTCCAGCTCACCTTCGATTGCTTTAACTTCTGTCGGCGAGGGCAGATACTCAACAACCGCATCCAGGACTGCTTGAACACCCTTATTCTTAAAGGCAGAACCACAGGTCACTAGAACGATTTCGCTAGCCAGTGTGCGCGCACGAAGGCCTGCTTTGATTTCTTCAATGGTCAGCTCCTCACCTTCGAGGTACTTATCCATCAATTCATCAGAGCCTTCAGCTGCGGCTTCGACCATTTGCTCGCGATATTTTTCGGCAGTCTCTTGTAGCTCAGCAGGAATATCGACAAGCTCATACGAAGTACCTAAGTCTGCCTCATTCCAGAGGATAGCCTTCATCTCGATCAGGTCGATAACGCCTTTAAAGTCTTCCTCTGTACCCCAGTTAATCTGGATTGGCACAGCGTTAGCACCTAAGCGCTCCTTTAACTGGTCAACAACCATGAAGAAGTCTGCACCGGTACGGTCCATCTTATTGACGAAGACCATACGCGGAACTTCATATTTATTGGCCTGGCGCCATACGGTTTCGGTCTGCGGCTGAACGCCGGAAGAACCGCACAGTACAACCACAGCACCATCAAGAACACGCAAAGAACGCTCAACTTCGACAGTGAAGTCAACGTGCCCAGGGGTGTCGATGATATTAATGCGGTGCTCATCAAACTGGTGATTCATACCTTTCCAGAAGGTAGTAACAGCAGCCGAGGTGATAGTAATACCACGCTCCTGCTCTTGCTCCATCCAGTCAGTAGTCGAAGCACCTTCATGGGTTTCGCCCAGCTTGTGGTTTACGCCAGTGTAAAACAAAACGCGTTCTGTCGTGGTTGTCTTACCTGCATCAACGTGGGCAACAATACCCAAGTTGCGATAGCGATTAAGCGGTGTTTTGCGTGCCACGGTGAAGCTCCCGTTAGTTGGCAATGCTCGTTAATTCAGCAGTGTTCATTTTGCGTATCCCACCGCCGCCACCCCAAAGGTAGCGGCAGTGTGTTGCAGCATGGCGAAAAAACTCTTTAGCGCAGCACAACCAGCAAAATCAAACACAAACTCAGAAACGCCGAGTTTAGAAACGATAGTGAGAGAAGGCCTTGTTGGCTTCTGCCATACGGTGCACATCTTCACGCTTCTTAACAGCCGAGCCTTTGCCTTCAGCGGCATCCAGCATTTCACCTGCCAGACGCTGTACCATCGTTTTTTCACCGCGACGACGCGCAGCGTCTACCAGCCAGCGCATAGCCAGCGCTTGGCGACGTGACGGACGAACTTCAACCGGCACCTGATAAGTAGCACCACCCACGCGGCGCGACTTTACTTCGACCATCGGCTGGATGGTTTCCAGCGCCTTGTCGAAGATTTCCAGCGGCTCTTCTTTACTACGCTCGGCAACCTTGTCCAACGCACCATAGACGATGCGCTCAGCTACGGACTTCTTGCCGCTGACCATCAGGTGGTTCATGAACTTCGCCAGACGCTCACTTCCGAACTTAGGATCCGGCAGGATTTCGCGTTTAGCTACAACTCTTCTTCTAGGCATGATAAGCCCTCAATTAAGGATCCTTCAGGTAAACCCGGAACTCATTGCGCCAATAGCGCCGCCCGACCTTACTCTTATCAGACCGTCATATTCGTATTAAGGTAACAACGCCAGCGTCTTAAGACGCTGCAACAAGACGCCTTAGGACTTCGGACGCTTGGTACCGTACTTAGAACGACCCTGCTTACGGTTCTGTACGCCAGAGGTGTCAAGGGCGCCACGAACGGTGTGATAACGCACACCTGGCAAATCCTTTACACGACCGCCGCGAATCAGAACAACAGAGTGCTCTTGGAGGTTGTGACCTTCACCACCGATGTAAGAAGAGACTTCGAAACCGTTGGTAAGGCGCACACGGCAAACCTTACGCAGGGCCGAGTTCGGCTTCTTGGGGGTGGTGGTGTAAACGCGCGTACAAACGCCGCGCTTTTGCGGGCATGCCTGAAGCGCAGGCACGTCACTCTTGGTGACGGGGCGCTTGCGCGGCTTGCGCACTAGCTGATTAATCGTTGCCATGGTGTTTAGCTGACTCCAATGGTTGCCTTGGCCTATTAACAAATACAAGCAGCGGATGCGGGCGCACCCACCCCACTGTTAAAGGCTGCGCATTCTAAAGGCTGCCCCTGCCTGGCGTCAAGCCCTGGCGGTGGTTTACCGCCAGGTTCCTGCCATTCAGGGTCAGCCGCTCTTGGCTGCTCGTGGCCTGTCCTGGGTTACAGATCGTCGTCTGAATCCAGGGCGGTCAACTGAGCACCCAGCTCCTGCTCAACCTCGGTAGCCGAGGGGTTGAACAGACGCTCTACGTCTTCGCGCTTGCGACGACGCTCTGCGTGGTGAGTCAGACCGGTACCTGCCGGAATCAGACGCCCAACCACCACGTTTTCTTTCAGGCCGCGCAGGTAGTCGCGCTTGCCGGTTACCGCTGCTTCGGTCAGTACGCGGGTCGTTTCCTGGAACGACGCGGCGGAGATGAACGACTCAGTGGCCAAGCTGGCCTTGGTGATACCCAGCAGCAAGCGCTGATACTTGGCCGGGAACTTGCCTTCTTTCTCCAGGCGCTCGTTCTGCTCCAGTACGCGCACCAGTTCCGCCTGGTCGCCGGTAATGAAGTCAGAGTCGCCGGAATCGGTGATCTCCACCTTGCGCAGCATCTGACGCACGATGACTTCGATGTGCTTGTCGTTGATGCCTACGCCCTGTAGACGATAAACGTCCTGTACTTCGGCGGTGATGTACTTGGCCAGCTCCGCGACACCCAGCAGACGCAGGATATCGTGCGGGTTGCTTGGGCCATCGGAGATCACCTCACCCTTCTCGACCGTCTCGCCTTCGAACACGGCGATTTGACGCCATTTCGGGATCAGCGCCTCGAACGGATCGCCAGACTCAGGCGTAATCGTCAAACGACGCTTACCTTTGGTCTCTTTACCGAAGCTCACCACACCGCTGATTTCCGCCAAAATGGCAGGCTCTTTGGGTTTACGCGCTTCGAACAAGTCAGCCACGCGGGGCAGACCACCGGTGATGTCCTTGTTACCCGACGCCTCGACCGGTATACGCGCAACGACCTCACCTACACCGATGGTCGCACCGTCGTCCACCGAGATGATGGAGTTACCCGGCAGCAGGTACTGAACCGGCGTATTGGAACCGGACACGGATACATACTCACCAGCGGCATCTTTCAGCATCACCATCGGGCGCTTGTCACGACCCGCCATTGGGCGTGCGGCCGACTCGATCACTTCGATGGACGACAGACCGGTCATTTCATCGACGCTGCGGTGCATGGTGACACCCTCGTCGAGATCGATGAACTGCGCCTTACCTTCTACTTCCGCAATGATCGGGTGCGTGTGCGGATCCCACTTAGCCACTACCGCACCGGCATCAACCACGTCGCTGTCACGTACGGAGAGTTCAGCACCATAGGGCAGCTTGTAGTACTCACGCTCACGACCGTGATCGTCGGCAACCGCCAAGGCGCTCGAACGAGAGACCACGACCAGCTTGCCGTCGGCACGTTCAACGTGCTTGATGTTATGCAGGCGCACTTTACCGCCGTGCTTGACCTGAACGCTGTCGACCGCAGACGAACGCGATGCTGCACCACCGATGTGGAACGTACGCATGGTCAGCTGAGTACCCGGCTCACCG
The DNA here is from genome assembly GCF_056857535.1 of Vreelandella sp. L-25. Taxonomy (NCBI): domain Bacteria; kingdom Pseudomonadati; phylum Pseudomonadota; class Gammaproteobacteria; order Oceanospirillales; family Halomonadaceae; genus Vreelandella; species Vreelandella sp. L-25. The sequence goes on along the minus strand of NZ_JBSXNH010000058.1, from coordinate 111,641 downwards.
ATCGACTGTGCGGCGATGACACCTACAGACTCACCGATGTTGACCTGGTGGCCACGGGCAAGGTCACGTCCGTAACAGGCGGAACACACGCCGTGAGCCGTATCACAGGTGATGGTGGAGCGTACGACGATTTCGTCCACGCCCATGGTGTCCAGCGAGGCACACCACTTCTCGTCGAGCAGCGTATTACGCGGAATCAGTACTTCTTCGGTACTCGGATCGACAACATCAATGGCCACAACACGACCCAGTACGCGCTGAGACAGCGGTACGATGATGTCGCCACCCTCGATGATCGGGTGCAGCGTCAGGCCGTTTTCGGTGCCACAGTCGGTCTCGGTAATCACCAAGTCCTGAGCAACGTCTACCAGACGACGAGTCAGGTAACCGGAGTTGGCCGTTTTCAGGGCCGTATCCGCCAGACCTTTACGTGCGCCGTGGGTCGAGATGAAGTACTGAAGTACGTTCAGACCTTCACGGAAGTTCGCCACGATCGGCGTTTCAATGATCGAGCCATCCGGCTTGGCCATCAGGCCACGCATACCCGCCAGCTGGCGAATCTGTGCCGCAGAACCACGGGCACCGGAGTCGGCCATGATGAAGACACTGTTGAAGGAGTCCTGCTCGACTTCATTGCCGTCACGATCAACAACCGTCTCTTTCGAGATGCCGACCATCATCGCCTTGGCGACTTTATCATTCGCCTTGGACCAGATATCGATGACCTTGTTGTACTTCTCGCCTGCGGTTACCAGGCCAGAGGAGAACTGGTCTTCGATCTCTTTGACTTCTGCTTCAGCGGCATCAACGATCTCGGTCTTGGCATCGGGGATAACGAAGTCGTTAACACCGATCGAGGCACCGGACCAGGTCGCCAGACGGAAGCCGGTGTACATCAGCTGGTCAGCGAAGATAACCGTGGGCTTGAGGCCCGCACGACGATACACCTCGTTGATCAGGCTGGAGATCGCCTTCTTCTTCATCGGCTGATCGATCAGCGCGAACGGCACGCCTTCCGGCAGGATGCGGAACAGCAGCGCACGTCCAACGGTGGTGTCGTACAGACGACGGTGGAAGCTGCGCTCACCGGTCTCTTCTTCGACATCCACTTCATCCAGACGCACTTTGATACGGGCGTGCAGCGAAACGGACTGGGTGCCGAAAGCACGCTCCACCTCGTTGAGGTCGGAGAACACCATGCCTTCACCCTTGGCGTTGATCTTTTCACGGGTCATGTAGTACAGACCCAGAACAACGTCCTGCGACGGTACGATGATCGGCTCGCCGTTGGCCGGCGACAGCACGTTGTTGGTCGCCATCATCAGCGCACGGGCTTCGAGCTGTGCTTCCAGGGTCAGCGGTACGTGGACCGCCATCTGGTCACCGTCAAAGTCGGCGTTGTAAGCCGCACACACCAGCGGGTGCAGCTGGATCGCCTTACCTTCGATCAGCAGTGGCTCAAACGCCTGGATGCCCAAACGGTGCAGCGTCGGCGCGCGGTTAAGCAGTACCGGGTGTTCGCGGATAACGTCGGCCAGGATGTCCCACACTTCCGGCAGCTCGCGCTCAACCATCTTTTTAGCGGCTTTAATCGTGGATGCATGGCCCAGCGACTGCAGCTTGGAGTAGATGAACGGCTTGAACAGCTCAAGCGCCATTTTCTTCGGCAGACCACACTGGTGCAGACGCAGGGTCGGGCCCACGGTAATGACCGAACGGCCTGAGTAGTCTACGCGCTTACCCAGCAGGTTCTGACGGAAACGACCCTGCTTACCTTTGATCATATCGGCAAGCGATTTCAGCGGGCGCTTGTTAGAGCCGGTAATCGCACGACCACGGCGGCCGTTATCCAGCAGCGCGTCGACCGCTTCCTGGAGCATCCGCTTCTCGTTACGCACGATAATATCCGGTGCGTTAAGATCCAGCAGTCGCTTCAGACGGTTGTTGCGGTTGATCACACGACGGTAAAGGTCGTTAAGATCGGAGGTCGCAAAGCGGCCGCCGTCCAGCGGTACCAACGGACGCAGATCCGGCGGCAGCACGGGCAGCACTTCCATGACCATCCACGCCGGCGCATTGCCGGAGTGGTAGAACGCTTCCAGCAGCTTCAAGCGCTTCGACAGTTTCTTGATCTTGGTTTCAGAGTTGGTCTGCGGAATCTCTTCACGCAGCGTATTGATCTCTTCTTCCAGATCGATATCTTTCAGCAGCTCCTGAACCGCTTCGGCACCCATACGGGCATCGAAATCATCGCCGAACTCTTCTAGCGCTTCGAAGTACTGCTCGTCGTTCAACAGCTGACCACGCTCCAGCGTGGTCATGCCGGGATCGATGACCACAAAGCTTTCGAAGTACAGCACGCGCTCGATATCACGCAGGGTCATATCGAGGAACATGCCGATACGTGACGGCAGGGATTTCAAAAACCAAATGTGAGCCACCGGCGATGCCAGCTCGATGTGACCCATGCGTTCACGGCGCACGGCCGCCTTGGTCACTTCGACACCACACTTCTCACAGATAATGCCGCGGTGCTTCATGCGCTTATATTTGCCGCACAAGCACTCGTAGTCTTTAACCGGGCCGAAAATCTTGGCACAGAACAGACCATCCCGTTCCGGTTTAAAGGTACGGTAGTTGATGGTCTCAGGCTTCTTCACCTCGCCGAAGGACCAGGAGCGAATCATGTCCGGCGACGCCAGGGTAATCTTGATCGCGTCAAACTCATCGGACTGAGATTGCGATTTGAGTACTTTCACCAAATCTTTCATGGGACGGCTCCTAGCTCTCTAACTCGATATCGATGCCCAGCGAGCGGATTTCCTTCACGAGTACGTTGAAGGATTCCGGCATGCCTGCCTGCATGGTGTGGTCGCCATCCACGATGTTCTTGTACATCTTGGTGCGGCCTTCGACGTCGTCCGACTTGACGGTGAGCATCTCTTGCAGCGTGTACGCGGCGCCATAGGCTTCCAGCGCCCACACTTCCATCTCACCAAAGCGCTGACCACCGAACTGCGCCTTACCACCCAGCGGCTGCTGCGTAACAAGCGAGTAAGAACCGGTAGAACGCGCGTGCATCTTATCGTCTACCAGGTGGTTGAGCTTCAGCATGTACATGTAGCCAACGGTCACCGGACGGTCAAACGCATCGCCGGTACGGCCATCGTACAGCGTCATTTGGCCCGACTCCGGAATGTCCGCCAGCTTCAGCAGGTGCTTGATTTCGTGCTCTTTGGCACCGTCGAACACCGGCGTGGCCATCGGCACACCGCCCTTTAGGTTCTTCGCCAGCGCGATGACTTCGTCATCGGTCAGCGAGTCGATATCCTCAACGCGGGTACCGGGCGTGTTATACACCTGACCCAGGAAGTCGCGAATTTCAGCAACCTGCTGACCGCGGGCGTCGCGCAGCATGGCGTCAATCTTGACCCCGAGACCACGTGCCGCCATACCCAGGTGAGTTTCCAGGATCTGACCGACGTTCATACGCGACGGTACGCCCAGCGGGTTCAGCACCACGTCCACCGGCTCGCCCTTCTCGTCGAACGGCATGTCTTCGATGGGCATGATCGCAGAGATAACACCTTTGTTACCGTGACGACCGGCCATCTTGTCACCGGGCTGAATGCGACGCTTGACCGCCATATAGACTTTGACGATTTTCAGCACGCCCGGTGCGAGGTCGTCGCCCTGGGTCAGCTTGCGCTTCTTATCTTCGAAACGCTCGTCCATCTCTTTACGGCGGTTCTCAAGCTGTTCGTCGGCCTGGGCCAGTAGCTCGTTGTAGGCTTCATCCTGCATGCGCAGTTTGAACCACTGCTGACGCGGCAGTTCGTCGAGGTAATCCTCGTCCAGCACGTCGCCTTTCTTCAGGTTCGGGCCACCGTTGACGGCCTGACCTTCCAGCGTACGCTTCAGACGCTCAAAGGTTGCGTCTTCGGCAATACGGTAGGTTTCCTGAAGATCCTTGCGCACTTCGTCCAGCTGCATCTGCTCGATGGAGAGCGCACGGGAGTCTTTCTCAACGCCGTCACGAGTAAACACCTGAACGTCGATAACCGTACCTTTCATGCCGGTCGGGGCACGCAGGGAAGTATCTTTAACGTCAGACGCTTTCTCACCGAAGATGGCACGCAGCAGCTTCTCTTCGGGCGTCAGCTGGGTTTCACCTTTCGGTGTTACCTTACCGACCAGAATGTCACCGGGGCCAACTTCAGCGCCGATGTACACAACGCCCGCCTCGTCCAGTTTACCCAGTGCGGATTCACCGACATTGGGAATATCAGAGGTAATCTCTTCCGGCCCTAACTTGGTGTCGCGAGACACGCAGGTCAGTTCCTGGATGTGGATGGTGGTGAAACGGTCTTCTTGAACCACACGCTCAGAGAGCAGGATGGAGTCCTCGAAGTTGTAGCCGTTCCAGGGCATGAACGCGATACGCATGTTCTGGCCAAGCGCTAGGTCGCCCATGTCGACAGACGGGCCATCGGCCAGAATATCGCCACGGGCAACGTTGTCACCAGGGCGCACGATGGGGCGCTGGTTCATGCAGGTGTTCTGGTTCGAACGGGTGTACTTGGTCAGGTTGTAGATATCCACCCCGGCTTCGCCGCCGATGATTTCATCTTCATTGACCCGTACCACCACACGACGTGCGTCCACCGAGTCGATTACGCCGCCACGACGCGCCACGGCACAGACGCCGGAGTCACGGGCAACGAAACGCTCCATGCCGGTACCGACCAGCGGCTTGTCGGCACGCAGGGTCGGAACGGCCTGACGCTGCATGTTCGCCCCCATCAAGGCGCGGTTGGCATCATCGTGCTCCAGGAACGGGATCAGGGCCGCTGCGACAGATACAACCTGACGCGGAGACACGTCCATCAGCGTCACCTGCTCAGGACGCATAAAGGTGGTCTCACCGCGGTGGCGTACCTGTACCAGGTCATCAATCAGCTTGCCGGACTCGTCAACCGCCGCAGACGCCTGGGCGATAACGAAGTCACCTTCCTCAATCGCTGACAAGTGCACGATATCGTCAGTGACCTGGCAGGCATTCACTTTGCGATACGGTGTTTCCAAGAAGCCGTAGCTATTGGTATGACTGTACGTTGCCAGCGAGTTGATCAGACCGATGTTCGGGCCTTCCGGCGTTTCGATTGGGCACAGGCGGCCGTAGTGCGTGGCGTGAACGTCACGTACTTCGAAGCCTGCACGCTCACGGGTCAGACCACCCGGGCCGAGTGCAGACACACGACGCTTGTGGGTCACCTCAGACAGCGGGTTGTTCTGGTCCATAAACTGAGACAGCTGGCTGGAGCCGAAGAACTCTTTCACCGCTGCCGCAACTGGCTTGGCGTTGATCAGGTCTTGCGGCATCAGGCCTTCGCTTTCCGCCATGGAAAGACGCTCTTTCACCGCACGCTCGACACGCACCAGACCGACGCGGAACTGGTTCTCGGCCATTTCGCCCACGCAGCGAATACGACGGTTACCCAGGTGATCGATATCGTCCACGTCGCCGAAGCCGTTACGGATATTGATCAGCTCACGCAGGACATCGAGGATGTCCTTGCGATCCAGCACGCCGGAGCCGGTGTCGCTTTCACGACGCAGGCGACGATTGAACTTCATCCGACCAACGCCCGACAGGTCGTAGCGGTCTTCGGTGAAGAACAGGTTATGGAACAGCGTCTCGGCAGCCTCTTTGGTGGGCGGCTCGCCGGGACGCATCATGCGGTAGATCTCGACAAGCGCTTCCAACTGAGAGCCGGTGGTATCCAGCTTCAGAGTGTCGGAAATGAACGAACCGCAGTCGAGGTCGTTGGTGTAGAGGGTTTCGATATGCGTGATACCGCCCTGCGCCATACGCTCGAGGACTTCCGGAGTGATTTCCGTGTTACACGGGCAGATCAGCTCACCGGTTTTGGTATCGATTTGGTCTTTGGCCAGCGTTTTGCCGAACAGATACTCCATCGGCACTTCCAGACGCTCAAGGCCGGCTTTTTCAAGCTGACGAATGTGCTTCTGAGTGATCCGGCGACCCTCTTCGACGATGACGCTGCCTTCGCCATCTTTGATGTCGAACGTGGCCGTTTCACCGCGCAGGCGTGATGGCACCAGCTCCACAAAGAAGCCGGTCTTCTCGATGTGGAATTTGCTGGTTTCGAAGAACTCAGCCAGGATCTCTTCGGTGCTCATACCCAGCGCACGCATCAGTACCGAGGCCGGCAGTTTGCGGCGGCGGTCGATACGCACGAAGACGTTGTCTTTCGGGTCGAACTCGAAGTCGAGCCAAGAGCCACGGTAAGGAATCACGCGAGCAGAGTAGAGCAACTTGCCTGAGGAGTGGCTCTTGCCTTTGTCGTGATCGAAGAACACACCGGGCGAACGGTGGAGCTGAGAAACGATAACCCGCTCAGTACCGTTGATGACGAAGGTACCGTTCTCGGTCATCAGGGGGATCTCCCCCATGTAGACTTCCTGCTCTTTGATGTCTTTGATGGCCTTGTTCGAAGAGTCGCGATCGTAGATGATCAAGCGAACCTTGACACGCAGCGGAGCGGAGTAGGTCACGCCACGCAGCTGACACTCTTTGACATCGAACGCTGGCGTACCGAAACGGTAGCTGACGTATTCCAGGGCCGCATTGCCGGAGAAGCTCTCGATCGGGAACACGGACTTGAACGCCGCGTGCAGGCCAACCTCGTGGCGCTCGTCGGGCGAACGATCCTGCTGGAGAAAGTCGTAGTAGGAATCAAGCTGGATGGCCAGCAAGTAAGGCACATCCATCACTTGGGGCAGTTTGCCGAAATCCTTGCGGATGCGTTTTTTCTCAGTATATGAGTAAGCCATCTGTATTCCCCAGCTTGTTCACCATGGGTGACCGATGCGTGGTCATCTGCCCCGCGGGCGTTTCAGACGCAGACAGCAAGCTCCTAAATCGGTAGCTCGCCGTCAAAAATCTTGATAGATAACAGTGTTACAGTAGTGCTGTTCGCGCTTTGCTGTCGCTTGCCAACATCACTCGCGCTTCACAACTGACGCGTTACAACAACGTACGCTTCACAACAACGGTCTTACTGTTTTGCTGCTTTTTACCGCAGCGCTTCTGCTGTTGCCTTGCAGCATATTACAACAGAAAAAGGCCGGCAGCGGGATAGCCCGCCGCCAGCCGTGGAAGCTTACGCAGCGCGTAAAGCCATCAGCACAAGGATTACTTGAGCTCGACGGTTGCGCCCGCTTCTTCCAGCTTCTTCTTAGCTGCTTCAGCGTCGTCTTTAGACATCGCTTCTTTGATGGTCGCCGGCGCGCCGTCAACGGCACCTTTGGCTTCTTTCAGGCCAAGACCGGTGATTTCACGAACAGCTTTGATGACGTTAACTTTCTTGTCACCAGCAGAAGCCAGTACCAGATCAAATTCAGTCTGCTCTTCAGCAGCTGCTTCGCCGCCGCCAGCCGGGCCAGCCATAACGGCTGCCGCTGCAGAAACGCCGAATTTCTCTTCCATTGCTTCGATCAGCTCAACAACTTCCATTACGGACATGTCGGCTACAGCATTGATGATATCGTCTTTGGACAGTGCCATTGTTTCATTCCTAACTTTGCGGGAGTCTCGGTCAGCCGAGGACTCGGGGTTCATTGCTTGGTTCAGGCAGCGTACCGATCACATCGTTCACGCCGCCTGCAAGAAACACTGCTTAGGCAGCTTCGGCTTCTTGCTTCTGGTCGCGCAGGGCGGCCAGAGTACGAACCAGCTTGCCAGCGGAGGCTTCTTTCATTACCGACATCAACTTGGCAATTGCCTCGTCGTAAGTCGGCAGGGTTGCCAGACGATCGATGTCAGCAGCCGGAATCAGCTCACCTTCGTAGGCCAACGCCTTAACTTCGAAGTTCTTCTCGTCTTTAGCGAACTCTTTGAACAGACGAGCAGCAGCGCCCGGGTGTTCAGTAGAGAAAGCCAACAGAGTAGGACCAACAAAGCTCTCGTTCAGACACTCCCACTGAGTGCCTTCGAGTGCGCGGCGAGCCAGCGTGTTACGAACAACACGAAGCTCTACACCGTTTTCGCGGGCCTGCTTACGCAGATCGGTCATTTTGCTGACCGTAACACCACGAGAATCGGCAACTACGACGGAGAGTGCGCCCTTGGCCGCTTCACTGACCTCGGCAACAATCGCTTTCTTGCCTTCAAGTGCTAGTGGCACAGTGATCACTCCTTCGTGCCGGAACCCATCAAGGCTCCGGTGGTTACCATCTCTTCCAAGGCATACTGCTGGCCTTGGAAGCCTTAGGGGATGGTGCTCACCAGAAAGCGGCTTGCGAAAAGCGTTAACCAACTGGCGGCCACACCATCTGCGCAGGCGCTCTAGGGCGATTAAGCCGCCCAATCTTCAAAAGACAAGGCGGCACCTGCGGTCTTTGACGGCGCCTCGCTCGACTAACTACCTAGCGAGGGACCGCAAAGTTCTTGCTCGGTACTTACTAAAACCTGCCGACGACTCGCTTATACCAGCGCAGAGTGGTCGATGGTCAAACCCGGGCCCATGGTAGTGGACAGGGTAATTTTCTTAAAGTAGACGCCTTTGGAGGAGCTCGGCTTGAGCTTCTTCAGGTCAGCTACCAGTGCTTCCAAGTTGCCCTGAACGGACACCGCGTCAAAACCCACTTTACCCAGGGTAGTGTGGATGATGCCGTTTTTGTCGGTACGGAAACGCACCTGACCCGCTTTGGCGTTCTTGACCGCAGTTGCCACGTCGGGCGTTACGGTGCCCACTTTCGGGTTCGGCATCAGGCCACGCGGACCAAGAATCTGACCCAGCTGACCCACAACGCGCATTGCATCCGGAGAAGCAATGACCACGTCGAAGTCCATCTGGCCTTTTTTGACTTGCTCAGCCAGATCGTCCATGCCCACGATGTCAGCACCGGCTTCTTTAGCAGCGTCGGCATTCGCACCCTGGGTGAAGACGGCTACGCGTACGTCTTTGCCGGTACCGTTAGGCATAACGGTGGCGCCACGCACAACCTGGTCAGATTTACGTGGATCAACACCCAGGTTGATCGCCACATCCAGAGACTCTTTGAATTTGACCGTGGACAGCTCGGAAAGCAGCGACACGGCTTCTTCCAGAGAGTACGCTTTGTTCGGGTCTACTTTCTCGCGAATCACTTTCGCGCGCTTAGACAATTTAGCCATGATCAGAGACCCTCCACGTTTAAGCCCATGCTACGAGCGCTGCCAGCGATGGTGCGCACCGCGGCGTCGAGATCAGCCGCCGTTATATCCGGCTCTTTGGTCTTGGCGATCTCTTCGAGCTGCTCGCGAGTCACGGTACCAACCTTCTTCTTGTTCGGCTCACCAGAACCAGACTTGATACCCGCTGCTTTTTTCAGCAGAACGGCAGCCGGCGGTGTCTTGGTGACGAACGTGAAGCTACGGTCAGAGTAGACAGTGATCACGACAGGCGTCGGCAGGCCCGGCTCAATCTCTTGAGTGGCAGCGTTAAACGCCTTACAGAATTCCATGATGTTCACACCGTGCTGACCCAGCGCGGGGCCTACGGGCGGACTCGGGTTGGCTTTACCTGCAGCAACCTGCAGTTTGATGTAAGCCTGTACTTTCTTGGCCATGGTAAATACTCCAGTTGGGTGATAGCGCCTGACGGCTCCCCGGTACGCGTAAAGCAGCGCTGGGCTGCTTTACATGAATCCAGACTGGCGCGCATAGGACACCAGCCTGCAACATTTTGAGATTACTCTTTTTCAACCTGCGAGAATTCGAGTTCCACAGGCGTTGCTCGCCCAAAGATCAGCACGCTGACCTGCAGGCGGCTCTTGTCATAGTTCACCTCTTCAACGACACCGTTGAAGTCAGCAAACGGACCATCGATGACACGGACGGACTGACCCGGCTCGAACATGGTCTTGGGACGCGGCTTGTCGGTACCATCTTTGACACGACGCAAGATCGCCTCTGCTTCGCGTGAGGTAATCGCAGCGGGCTTCTCTTTGGTGCCGCCAATGAACCCCATGACACGCGGCGTCTCATTCACCAGGTGCCAAGTTTCATCATCCATTTCCATCTCGACTAACACGTAGCCCGGATAGAACTTACGCTCACTCTTGCGACGCTTGCCGTCACGCATCTCAACCACTTCTTCCGTCGGCACCAGGATCTCGCCAAAGCGATCTTCCATGCCGTACATCTTCACACGCTCGATAAGCGAGCGCATGACATGCTTTTCGAAGCCGGAATAAGCGTGGACGACGTACCAACGTTTGGACATGAATGCTCCTAACCAATGACGCCGGACATCGCCCAGCCAAGAAGAGTATCGATCAACCACAGCATCAGACCCACCACCAGCACAGCTACCAGCACAATGGCGGTTGTCTGAATGGTTTCAGGACGGGTCGGCCATACAACGCGCTGAATCTCTTTCTTGGCGCTTATGGCAAGCTCAACTAAATCGCGACCTTTTGTGGTTGTTAAGGCGATCAAACCAGCAAGCGCACACAACACCACCACACCCAAGACGCGGTAGAGCAGACCAATATCGGCGAAATAGGTATTACCAACGACTGCAACGACAAGCAGCGCCACAACCGCCGCCCACTTGAGCCCGTCATGGCGCGTCCGTTGCACCTCTGCGCCATGTTTTACGGAACTAGGCTTCATAAAAACGAGACTCCTAAGGGTGCAGCGAGCGACAAAGGAATTCTAGAAAAGACATACCAACCTGGGGAAGGCTGGCAGGCCAGGAGGGAATCGAACCCCCAACCTGCGGTTTTGGAGACCGCTGCTCTGCCAATTGAGCTACTGGCCTGTATCGTCATGCGCGCAAGCAAACGCCTACGCAACAGCGGGCGCCATAATAGCGGAGAAACCTCCGCCTGACAACCCTTACTTTCACCCCCAAACCACCGGAGGGCAGAGACAAAAAAAGCGAGCATCGCTCGCCTTCTTCGCAATATGGAGCTCATGGACGGAATTGAACCGTCGACCTCACCCTTACCAAGGGTGTGCTCTACCCCTGAGCTACATGAGCCAAACACATCAAACTGGAGCGGGCGGCGGGAATCGAACCCGCACCATCAGCTTGGAAGGCTGAGGTTCTACCATTGAACTACGCCCGCCGAACTTGCCTATAGAATGACAATCCGCTGCACGAGTAACAGTAGCTAATGCCCGCTTACCGGCGTTTCATTCCCAGACGCTGACTAGCTCAACGCCTGCTCAATCTGGTGGAGAGGGAAGGATTCGAACCTTCGAAGCTTTCGCGGCAGATTTACAGTCTGCTCCCTTTGGCCACTCGGGAACCTCTCCAGCTGTGGCGGCACATTATGCCAGCCTCCAAAACGGTGTCAAGCCTGCAAACTCTTTATTTATCAAAGCCTGCTGGATGCAACGCCTTCTCAAGCGCAGCTTCCGCTCTGGAACGCGCTGCATTCTGTCAAAGCAGCATCGAGAATGCAAGGCCTGCGCGAATTTTTTCTAATGATACCGGCTCTGGAACCCGAGGAGCACCTGACATCTTGCCCGCCCGTTCGGCAAAGGTGAGCGGAAAACTGGCCTCAAGCCCGCCATATACCATATCGGGCCATACCGCATGGGGCACCTGCACACCGCGGGAAACGACTCTGGCATCACCACCGGTGAGCAGCACTGGTAGCGCCACCCCCTGCTGGTCACACACTTCGCTATAGATACGGTTAATCGCACTGACGGCCGCCATATAGATACCGTGATTCACCGCATCCACCGTGCGCCGCCCTGGCTCTAGCAATGCATCGGCTTCGCTTTCCGGGTCGATGGCGACGTTGCGCGTTCCTAGCTTCAGGCTCTCTTTCATGAGCCGCAGGCCGGGAATAATGAAACCACCCAGGTGCACACCGCCAGGTAGTACGAAGTCAATGGTAATGGCGCTACCGCAATCCACCGCGCAGCAACCACCCGCCAGCTGGTAGCCCGCCAGCGCCCCCATCCAGCGGTCAACGCCCAACCGGCCCGGCTCTTCATAACCATTGACCACGCCGAGCGCTTCTGGCGTTGAGCGCGCCACATAAACGTGACGCACCTGACGGCGTAGCAACGTCACAGTCTCATCCAGCACAGCGGCCCTGGCTACACTGGATATCCGCACGGCTTCGACGACATCCAGGTCGGGAATATCCGCCCCCGGGCGCCACTCCTCCCGTGTCCACACGGCACCTCGCGAGCGGATCTCACTGCTCTCGGCATCTTTAAGCCGCCATTTCGACAGCGTGTTGCCGATATCCAAATCCAAAATCATAGGCGCCTACGTACGCTGATCTCACCGCCCGATAGGCGTCGCGAGTGACCGTTTTCAGTAACCCACAGGTTACCACTCTCATCCACATCTCCCGCCACAGCATCGCTTGAGCGCTCACCTTGAATCACTCGGATGGGTAGGCCTGCATAAGCATGGCGCTGATTCCACGCATCAAGCCAAGGCGCAAAGCCACTGTTTTCAAAGCCCGCCAGCATACCCAACAGCCCCGACACCATATCGGCAGCCAACTGGTTGCGGGAAATACCTGCCTTGGCATCAAACAGCGCCGCCACCGGCTGGTCAATGGTGGCCCGCAGGCTATCCGGTAGCGACAGGTTCATGCCCATGCCAATCACTACTTCACAAGGGCCTGCCGCATCACCGGTCACTTCAATCAAAATACCGGCTAACTTACCAAGCTCGCTGCCCTGCTCGGCTAGTAGCACATCGTTCGGCCACTTTAGTTTGGGCGATACGCCATACTGCTCAAGCACCTGAGAGACCACCACACCCACCGCCAGGCTTAACCCCTCCAGAGCATTGATACCTGATTCGAAGCGCCAGCCCATTGACACCATGAGGCTCTGCCCCCAGGGCGTCGACCACACCCGGCCACGGCGGCCACGCCCAGCCGTTTGCAGCTCGACGAAGCAGACCTCGCCATGCCCTGCCCCTTGAGAGAAGCGCTCGCGCAGGTATTCGTTGCTTGAAGGAAGCTGATCTTCCACGAACAGTCGCGCCAGCAGGTGGCGGGCATCGGCGGGCAGCCGCTCGACGATTTTGGCGCCATCCAGCGGCTCTAACGGGTGAGCCAACCGGTAGCCACGCCCTTTCACAGCGACCAGCTCTACGCCCAGCGCCTCTAATTTTTTTAGCTGTTTCCACACGGCGGCTCGGGAAACGCCCAGCGCTTCGCCTAATTGTTCACCGGAATGAACCTCGCCATCGCTTAACAAACGCATCAGGTTACCGATGGTCATGTGCTTGCCCCAACTGGGAAAACGCCTATCTTAACGGAAGCGCCACAACAGCGAAAACTGCCGCGTTTAGGTTATTGACTTGCTGCTTTATTTAAGACAGCGCTGGTAGTGGACCACCCCCAGACCCTATAATGCCGCCCTATTTTTCCAGCAGGATCGCGTCGTGATCGAGAATCTTCGCAACATTGCCATCATCGCCCACGTTGACCACGGTAAAACTACCTTGGTAGACAAACTGTTAAGCCAGTCCGGCACGCTCGACCGTAAGGCCGAAGGCCAAGAGCGTATCATGGACTCTAATGACCAGGAGAAGGAGCGTGGTATTACCATCCTGGCCAAAAACACCGCTATTCAGTGGCAGGATGGTAATGGTACGGGCTACCACATCAACATCGTGGACACCCCTGGGCACGCCGACTTCGGTGGCGAAGTTGAGCGTGTTATGTCCATGGTGGACTCGGTTCTACTGCTGGTTGACGCCGTAGACGGCCCGATGCCGCAAACCCGCTTCGTGACACAAAAAGCCTTCTCCCAGGGCCTGAAGCCGATCGTGGTGGTTAACAAAATCGACCGCCCCGGTGCACGCCCTGATTGGGTTATCGACCAGATTTTTGATCTGTTCGACAACCTGGGTGCCACTGACGAACAGCTCGATTTCCCGATTATCTACTGCTCGGCGCTGAACGGTATTGCTGGTATGGATCCGGAAGCGCTGGCCGACAACATGGATCCGATGTTCCAAGCGATTGTGGACATCGTTGAGCCACCGAAAGTTGAAGTAGATGGCCCCTTCCAGATGCAGATTTCTGCCCTGGACTACAACAGCTACGTCGGCGTTATCGGTCTTGGCCGCATTAAGCGCGGTTCTGTGAAGCCTAACCAGCAGATTTCAGTCATCAGTGTTGATGGTACGACTCGGAAAGGCAAAATCGGTCAGGTCATGACCCACATGGGCCTTGAGCGAGTTCAAACCACCGAAGCCACCGCTGGCGATATCGTATGCATCACAGGCATCGAAGACCTGGCCATCTCGGACACTCTGTGTGACCCGAGCGCCGTTGAAGCGCTGCCGCCGCTGTCTGTTGATGAGCCGACCGTTTCTATGACCTTCCAGGTCAACGACTCGCCATTCGCGGGTAAAGATGGCAAGTTCGTCACCAGCCGTAACATCAAAGATCGTCTGGAGCAGGAACTGATTCACAACGTCGCCCTGCGCGTCGAGCAAGGCGAAACACCCGAGAAATTCAAAGTCTCTGGCCGTGGCGAACTGCACCTGTCGGTACTGATCGAAACCATGCGTCGTGAAGGCTTCGAGCTGGCCGTTGGCCGTCCGGAAGTTATCATCAAAGAGATCGACGGTGTTAAGCAAGAGCCCTACGAAGAAGTCATCATCGACTGTGAAGAACAGCACCAGGGCTCCATCATGGAAGAGCTTGGCTACCGTAAAGGTGAGATGACCAACATGAACCCGGATGGTAAAGGCCGAGTTCGTTTGGACTTCATTATCCCGGCGCGTGGCTTGATCGGTTTCCGTGGCCAGTTCCTGACGCTAACTTCCGGCACCGGCATCCTGACCAGCCGTTTTGACCACTACGGCCCGCTGAAGCCCGATGCGTCTATCGAGCGTCGTAACGGCGTGCTGGTGTCTATGGTAGGCGGTAAAGCGCTGGCTTACGCACTGTACGCCCTTCAGGAGCGCGGCAAGCTCATCATCGACCACGCGACCGAAGTGTACGAGGGCATGCTGATCGGTATTAACAACCGTGCCAACGACATGGTGGTGAACCCGACCAAGGGTAAAAAGCTCGATAACATGCGCTCTACCGGTAACGATGAGAACATCGTTCTAACGCCGCCGATCAAGTTTACCCTTGAGCAAGCCATCGAGTTCCTGGACTCCGATGAGCTGGTAGAAGTCACGCCCAGCCACATCCGCCTGCGCAAGAAGCACCTGACCGAAAACGAGCGTAAGCGCGCTAGCAAAAAGTAAGCTAACCCCGCCTCATTCACGAGGGCGCTGATTGAGCGGTCTGAAGGTACTGGCTGTTGGCATTGCTTATCAGGATTCGCATCTTCAGCGCGAGTGGCTGTTGAGTAATGCCAAAACGCTGGAATTTTCCCGCTTTCTTATAGCTCTTTGGAATCAATTGCGGCCGTCCAAGCAGCCGCGACAGCGTGGCTTGAGACGGCCGGTCCTGGACCAGGGGCGTCATGCCGCGTGCATCGCCGTTGCATGAGGGCGTCCAGATGGATAGGCTTTCACCCATAGCGGATGGCTCTCTTGGTTCAGGTTCTTGGCGGAACACACTGAATTTTCAAGAGAATACCATTCGCTATCTTCGTTATCAGGCCGGCCTCATGAATAAGCCGGGCTTAATCTGGAACCGTCGCGCCAAAAACACAAGCAACGGTTTCTAACGCTCGTGGTTTTCTGACGCCGACGCGTCGAGTCGCTCTGCCAAGCGCTTCTGGCGGCGCTTGTTGCGGTACATACGCACCAGCGCAATGACCAGTGCACACGCCACCATAGCGGCCAGCACACCGCCCTGCCAGGGGCGTGCGGCGTCGCCGAGGACGGTTTCGAGGGTAATGATGAGCGCCAGGCCAAGTGCCTGGGTACCTATGGCCAGGGCGCGCAGGGTGTCAAAAGAGGATTGCGGCATCGACATCTCCGTCATGTGAAGCGTGCATGGTATGGTTGCCCAGTGTACCTGCTTATCGGAACGACTATGAATGCCATTGCTCTCGGTCCACTGCTGATTTCCACTCCCCGCCTCTATGCGTTTGGCTGTGCACTGCTGCTTTTATTAAGCAGCCGCTTCCTGCTGGGGCTGTCTACCAAGCAGCATGGCCGCTGGTTTAATGGCTTGCTGGTGGTGTGGCTATTAGCAGCGCGCGTCACGTTTGTGGCCTTCAACTGGGAGAGCTACAGCGCCACCCCACTCGACGCCCTGAAGGTATGGCAACCGGGCTATCACGCGCTTGGTGGGCTACTTGCCGGTTTACTGTGGACCGCCTGGACGCTGCGTGCACGTCTGCTGGCGATGATCGGCGGACTCGCCATGACGGTGGGGGCCGTTAGCCTCTGGTTAGTGTTGGTCACGCTGGCCCCGCTAGGCCAGCAATTTGCCGTGGCATCGCTGCCCGACGTCACCCTGGAAGATCTCGATGGAAACGCGGTTAGTCTCTCCTCGCTGACGAATCAAGATGAGCTCATTATCGTGAATTTATGGGCCACCTGGTGTCCCCCCTGCCTGCGTGAAATGCCGCTGCTGGAAGAGGCCGACCAGCGCGAGGGCGTTACTGTCGTGGTGGCCAATCAGGGCGAGGACTTACTACCTATCGCACGCTACCTAGACGAGCAGTCGCTGAGCTTTCGCTACCCGTTGCGCGACCCACAGCAAACCCTAATGGCCCAGTTTCAAGCCCCAGGCCTCCCCACTACTGTGCTATTTGACCAGACAGGCAAGACGCTGGACGTTCATGTGGGAGAGCTCACTCGAGCGCAGTTAGAGCGCTGGTTAAGCGATTGACCACGATAGACCTTAATACCCCCGCTGCTTTGCGTTAGAATCCCCCGCCCTGTTTGCCACTGGTGACCTGCCCAGCGGCGCACGACCGATTTTGACGACTTCCTCGAGGCATCATGAGCGATTTTTCTCCCGGCCAGCGCTGGATTAGCGACGGCGAGGCTGAGCTTGGACTCGGCACCGTGCTTAACTGCGACGCCCGTAGCGTTACCATCTTGTTCAGTGCCAGCCAGGAAACCCGCACCTACAACACCCGTCAAGCACCGCTCACCCGCGTCATGTTCGGCAGCGGCGACCGCGTGCTCTCTGCCGACGGCTGGCAGATGATCGTTGATGACAGCAAAGAGACCCGCGGCCTGATCACCTACATTGGTGAAGATAGCGAAGGCAACCTGCGCGAACTGCCTGAGGCGAAGCTGGCCGACACCATGCAGTTTGACCAAGCCCGTGACCGCCTGCTGACCGGTCAGGTAGACCGTAACGACTGGTTTGATCTGCGCTTTCGTACGTTGCACCACTATCAGCGCATTGAGCAGCACAGCGCGCTGGGCTTTGCTGGGCCGCGTATTGATCTCATTCCCCACCAGCTCTATATCGCCGACGAAGTGGCCGGACGCCATGCGCCGCGGGTACTGCTGGCCGACGAGGTAGGCCTGGGCAAAACCATTGAGGCGGGCTTGATTCTCCACCGCCTGCTGCTGGCAGGCCGGGTAGAGCGCGCGCTGATTCTGGTGCCCGACAGCCTGACCCACCAGTGGCTGGTAGAGCTGCTGCGCCGTTTCTCACTAAACGTGACACTGCTGGACGAGCACCAGAGCCAAGCCCACGGCAGCACCAACCCGTTCGAGAGCGCCCAGCTCGTGCTGGCCAGCCAAGGCTGGCTGTTCGCCAACATTCATCGCCAGGACCAAGCCCTGGCCAGCCGCTTCGACCTGCTGATTGTCGATGAAGCGCATCACCTGGACTGGAGCCCAGAAAGCAGCGGCCCCGGCTACCAGTGCGTGGAACAGCTCGCCTCTGAGATCCCGGGCTTGCTGCTGCTCACCGCCACGCCAGAACAGATGGGGCTGGAGAGCCACTTCGCGCGCCTGCGCCTGCTGGATGCCGAGCGCTACCACGATATCGAGCGCTTCAAAGAGGAGGAGCAGCACTACGTGGCGGTGGCCGAGGCCATCGATGCTCTCGAGGAACTGCCCCAGACCGCGAGCGCCCGTGAACGCGTCGCCGCCGTAGCCGACGACCGAGATAGCCAAGCGCTGCTCGCCACGCTGTGCCACCCAGAGGCAAGCCCTGAGCAGCAGGACGCCGCCCGCGCCCAGCTGCGCGATGCACTGCTCGACCGCCACGGCACCGGCCGCGTGATGTTCCGCAACAGCCGCCGTCACGTAGGCGGCTTCCCCGAGCGACGCCTGCATTTAGCTCCGCTCGAACTGCCGTCGGCCTACCGCCGCGTGCTGCGCCGCCTGGAGCGCGACGACGACTATTTGGACGAGCTGCTGATCGAAACCGGCATGGACCACCCGGATGTACTGATCTACCCGGATGCCATGTACCGCGAGTTAAGCAACGATCCGCTGAACACCGAGTCCTGGTGGCATATCGACCCACGCGTCAACTGGCTGCTGGAAAAACTCAGCGACGACAGTGAATCCGGCTTTGCCAACGACAAAGTGCTGGTGATTGCCCACCATCGCGAAACCGCCGAAGGGCTCGCGGAGGGCCTGCGGGTCTTGGGCGGCTACCATGCGCCAGTCTTCCACGAAGGCCTGTCACTGATAGAGCGCGACCGGGCCGCCGCCGCGTTTGCCGATGAAGAGGATGGCTGCCAGGTGTTGGTGTGTTCCGAGATAGGCTCCGAGGGGCGCAACTTCCAGTTCTGCCGCCACTTGGTCATGTTCGACATGCCGCAGCACCCCGACCAGCTAGAGCAGCGTATTGGCCGCCTTGACCGGATCGGCCAGCGCCACGCCATCGAACTGCACGTGCCTACGTTTACCGGCAGTCCCGGCGAGCGCTTGCTGCGCTGGTACCACGAAGGCATGGACGCGTTCAGCGCGCCCCATGGGGTGGGCAGCGACCTGTTCGATGCCTTTGGAGATGCCCTGGCCGATGCGCTGCTCGACGATGAAGCGCTCGACGAGATTATCGAAGAGACGCGCGAGATGTTCACTGCCAAGCTCGCCGAGCGGGATGCGGGTCGCAACCGCCTGCTGGAGCTTAATGCTTGCCGCCCAGCACGAGCACAGCAGGTGATTGAGGCGGTACGCGAGCTGGACGAGGACCCGGCGCTGCCCCGCTACGTGGAGCGCGCGCTGGATATCTTCGGCGTCGATAGCCAGGAGATCGGCAATGGCCTGCTCTACCTTCAGCCCAGCCAGCACATGCTGGATGGCCTGCCGGGGCTGGTCAAAGGCGAAGAGGGCTTTTCCGCCACCTATAGCCGCGCTCAGGCGCTGGCGCGGGATGATGTTCAGCGGCTCTCCTGGGAGCACCCGCTGCTGCGCGAAATGATGGGCCGTATTCTCGACGGCACCATGGGCAACACGGCGCTGGCGCTGCTGCGCCACCCGGCGATCCCCAGCGGGCGCTTAATGGCGGAACTGGTGTTCCGCACCCACTGCCCGGCACCCAAATCGCTGCACCTGAACCGCTTTTTGCCACCCACCGCCGTGCGGGTACTGTTGGATGAATCAGGGGCTAACCTGACCAGCAAGATCTCCTTCACCGGGCTGGGCAAAAATCTGCAGAAGGTGAACAAGTCGCTGGCGCGGGACTTGATCAAAAGCCGCCATGACCAGTTACGCGAACTCCTCACCCAAGGGGAAGGCGAAGCCGAACGGGAGCTGCCGAGCATTGTTGAGGCCGCTGAAACCCGTATGCGTGCCCAACTGGATGCCGAGCTGGCCCGCCTGACGGCGCTGGCAGAGCACAATCCGGCAGTACGCAGCGAAGAGCTGGAAGCGCTGAAACAGGAGCGCCAAGCACTGAGCAACGCGATTGAGAATACCCGCCTGCGGCTTGACTCCGTACGGGTCATTATCACCATCGACCCGAACGCTTAAACCAGGCAAGTACCCGCTGGTGGCGCTATAAAATCGCCGCCAGCGCTTGCTTCAGCGTCGGGTACTGGAAATGGAAGCCTGCCTCGCTCAAGCGCGCCGGGCGCATATCCGCACCGGTAAGCAGCAGTTGTGACATCTCCCCAAAGCCCGCTTTCAGCACGAACGCGGGCACCGGAAACATGGCCGGACGATGCAATTGCTTGGCCAGCGTTTGGGTAAATTCAACGTTGGTCACTGGGTGGGGCGCGCTGCCGTTAAAGGTACCTGACAAGGTCGGTTCGTTGATCAGAAACATAATCGCCGCCACCAAGTCATCCCGGTGAATCCAGGGCATGAACTGCTGACCATCACCAAACCGCCCGCCTAGGCCGAGTTTGAACGGCGGCAGCATTTTCTGCAGTGTACCGCCCCCCGCTTCGAGCACCAGCCCAATACGCAGAATCGCCAGCCGGATGCCCATCGTCTCCACGGGCTTGGCCGCCGCTTCCCACTGAGCGCACAACCGATGCGCGAACTCGTCATGGGGCGTGGTGGATTCATCCACCACTTTGCTGCCCTGATCACCGTAATAGCCCATGGCCGAACCGCTCACCATCACTTTCGGTAAGGGCTGACCATTGGCCGCCAGCTGCTCACAGAGCGCAATCAGCTGCTGAGTACTTTCCACCCGTGAACGAATCAGCCGCTCTTTCTGCTCGGCGCTCCAGCGCTTTGCCGCGATGGACTCCCCCGCTAGGTTTACCAACGCATCCGGCGGTGTATCCACAAAGGCTTGGGCACTATCACGGATATCGCATGCCTTGGGTAGTTTTCCCCGCACGTCGTGGGGCGTGCGAGATACCACCTGTACATCGTGCCCCTGGGCAATGAGCTGTTGGCAGAGCCGTTGGCCTACAAAGCCGCTTCCCCCGGTAATTAATACCCGCATGGTGTCACTCCTTTGGCGTTGGACGTCACTTGCGCCAGCGTAGTCGCCACTACTGATCCATCAGATGGTTGATATCAAAAAGTGGTCACCGCACCGTCGCGCACGTTGCATAGCGCTTAATTGTACAATATTTATACATAACTGCTACAATAAATTTAGTTGAGCACTACCTTACTCGCGAGGATTTATGGCTGAACCGGCAAGTGTAACCTTCACTCCCTCCACCGCGCCCACCTTTGCGAGCAAAGTTGCCGACTGAACAGTATGGCCACTTCGATCATGTGGTGATCAGCGCGCCGCCTCCCCAGGCAAAAGCGCTGCGGGCAGTCAGTCATTCTTATACAGCGAGCGCGGTTTATGGCTATACGGCGGCAGCTTTCGTGGCAGCCGCGTGGAGGATGCATGGCTCTCCGATGACGAGTTGGGAGAGGCATTATTAGGCCGGTCGGTCTAATGGAAGCTAACGCGAGGCTACACCCAAAGGGACACAGCAAAGGTTGTACCTAGTAGCCACAAGTTGTACAAAGGTGCCTATAATAGCGTGACCCTATCTAACCGATTAGGTGCTATTCAGCAAACCGCTACACGACTAAGTGGCCTAGCGCCGAACTGGCGCGACAACACGGCCACCGCAATTATTGACAGACCCCTGCAGCGCTTGTTGCAGGCAACCAAGAGGCAATGGCGCCCATGAGCAACAAGGCGACCCACCCACCCGATACCCCGCTCTATCCGATTCGGGAAGTTTCCCGCTTAACGGGTGTGAACTCGGTCACCCTGCGCGCCTGGGAGCGACGCTACGGATTAATTCGCCCACAGCGGACCCCTAAGGGTCACCGGCTCTATGCCCAGGACGATATCAGCCGTATTGAACGCATTCTCCAGTGGCTCAACCGAGGCGTGCCGGTCAGCCAGGTCGCCGACCTGCTTGACCAGCCCGAAACGGTAGAGGCCCCCGCCCCAGATGCCGGGGACTGGTCTAGCCAGCGCCAGCAGCTTCTGGCGGTCATTGAAGCCGTCGACCTTCCCAAGCTGGAAGCGCTCTACCATCAAAGCCTAGCGCTCTATCCGCTAAGCGTGGCGATTAACGAGCTGTGGCAGCCCGTCATTCTGACCCTAGAAGCTAAATGGGCGGCGCAGCCAGATGATTTGGTGCGCCGCACCTTTGAGGCCTTTTTGCGTAGTCAGGTGGGTACTCGCCTGCACTACGCCAACCAGGCAACCCGCGGCCCGCTGATTCTGCTCAGCGCCATGCCCGACGATCCTGGCCCGCTGTGGGTACTGATGAGTGCACTGATGGCCAGCGAGCAGGGCTACCGAGTCCAGCTGTTTGATCATTCGCTGGCACTCGAAGACCTTGCACAAGCGGTGTCTCGCCTGCACTCCTCAATGGTTCTGCTCTCTAGCGGCCAGCGGGAATGCGACAACTATATTCGCGTAGCGCTACCCAAAGCCGCTGAAGCGCTGGGCGTGCCTATCGGCGTATGCGGTGAAGTCGCGCGCCTGCGTGAGAACGATCTGCGCGATGGTCCTGTTCATATGCTGGGCGACGATCTACCCCAGGCGATCGCCCGGCTACGCCCTCTTCTGCGTGAATCAGGCATTCTTTAAGCGTACGAAAAGTCGCCACCCTAAGGACTTTGCATGAACCTGCAGCTTGTTTGGTTTCGCAGCGATCTACGTATTCATGACAATTCCGCACTCGCCGCCGCTGCCGCCAAAGGGCCGGTAGTGGCGGTTTTTTTGCGTAGCATTGAGCAGTGGCGTGACCACGGCCACGGCGCAAATAAGCTCGATTTCTGGGCGCGTGGTGTTAGCGCGCTTAAGGCCTCGCTCAATGGCTTGAATATTCCGCTGTTGCATCGCGATATTGGGCGTTTCGACGACGCCCCCAAGGCGCTTTTAGAGGTTGCCCGCGAACATGGCATCAAGCAGCTCCACTTCAATTATGAGTATCCGCTGAACGAGCAGCGCCGCGACCAGTCGGTACTGGAGGCTTTTCAGCAGGTCGGTATTACCGCCCAAGGCCATCACGACGCGGTGGCGTTTGCCCCCGGTACCTTGCTGACAGGCAAAGGCGACTACTACGGCGTCTTCACCCCGTTTTCAAAAGCGTGGCACAAGCAAGTTACCGCCGAGCAGTTAGCCCTGCGCGACACGCCCAGCGCGCAGTCACCGCTAGCCATTGACAGTGATCCATTACCAGCACTGCCAACGCTAGAGGATGAGCCGCTGGATGGGCGTCTCTGGCCTGCGGGTGAAAATGCTGCCAGCGATAACCTTGAGCGCTTTTTACGCTTTCGGGGGCGTCACTATAAAGATCAGCGTGACTTTCCTAAGGTGCGCGGCACGAGCGAGCTTTCGCCCTACTTAGCGCTGGGCGTTATTTCCCACCGCCAGTGCCTGCAAGCGGTCATGAGCGAAAATGGCGGGCACCTTGCCGATGGCGATGCAGGCCTTACCACCTGGGTAAACGAACTCATCTGGCGCGAGTTTTATCAGCATGTCGCGGTCGGCTTTCCTCAGGTATGCCGCTACCAGCCGTTTCAAGCGCACACCAAGCAGTTGCAATGGCGGGATGACGACGAAGGGTTTGCCGCCTGGTGCGAAGGCCGCACCGGTTATCCGATTGTGGATGCCGCCATGCGCCAGCTAGTGACGACCGGCTGGATGCACAATCGTCTGCGAATGATTACGGCCATGTTTCTCAGCAAGCATCTGCTGATTGACTGGCGGCGGGGCGAAGCCTTTTTTATGCGCCACTTGGTCGATGGCGAGTTTTGCGCCAATAACGGCGGCTGGCAGTGGGCAGCCTCAACGGGTACCGATGCGGCACCTTACTTCCGCATTTTCAACCCCACGACCCAATCCACGCGCTTCGACCCAGGCGGCGAATTTATTGCTCAGTGGCTACCCGAGCTCAAGACGTTGCCTGCCAAAGCGCGCCATGCGCCGCCTCAGGACATGCTCAACCCGATTGACTACCCAGCGCCCATCGTTGACCACAAAGCGGCTCGCCAGCGGGCGCTGGATGCCTTCAAAGCGCTCTCCAAATAACGTTAACCTCAGCACCTCTCCATAGCGGCGTCCCGCCGCTATTTTAGGCGGTGCAGCGCTAGCAAACGTTAGCTTGGCACCGTGGCTACTTCCAGCACAGGCCGTCATCTGGGCAGCGCTCTGCTGGGGCATCAGCCGTTACATTCAGCGTTTAGCCGCTAGCGATTAATTAATATGCGCCTTCTGCCTGCGTTAGCGGTGCCCAGCGCTGCTCAAGCTCGGCGGCGGGCATCGGTTTAGCAAAGTAAAATCCTTGTACCAGGGTGCAGCCTGCTTCTACCAGGAACTGACACTGGGCCTGGGTTTCGACTCCTTCGGCGATCACTTCCAGCCCCATGCCTTTTGCCATGGCCAGTACCGCTGTAACAATCGCGGCATCTGCTTGGTCGTTGGGCAACTCGCTAATAAAAGCGCGATCTAATTTAATTTTATCTACTGGTAGCCGCTTCAAATATCCCAGCGACGAGTAGCCGGTGCCAAAGTCGTCAATAGCGATTGAGTAGCCAAGCTCTCTTAGTGCCTGCAGACGTGGCCCCATGTCCCCTGCTCGTTCGTCTAGTAACACCGATTCGGTCAGCTCCAAACCAAGTTGTGACGGCTCTAGCTGGTAACGCTCAAGACAGGTGGCTAGCTGGGTTTCTAGATCGCCCTGAAAGAGCTGAAGGGCAGAGATATTGACCCAAACAGTGGTCTTCGGCATGCCGCTATTTTGCCAATGCGCTTGCTGAGCACAGGCCTTTTCGATCACCCAACTGCCTAACTCTGCCATCAAGCCGTGACGCTCGGCCAGGGGAATAAACTCTCCCGGCGATATCATGCCACCTTTGGGGTGACGCCAGCGCAGCAGTGCTTCCATACCTACCAACTCACCGCTACCGGGATGGTGTTGGGTTTGGTAGTGAAGCTCTAACTGGTCACCGGAGATCAGCGCGGCACGCAGGTCGCTGACTAATGCTAATTGGGGATTATCCTGTTTATCCAGCGCGGGGCAAAACCGCAGGCTGTGGTTGCGACCCAGCCGCTTGGCGCTGTAAAGCGCTGACTCTAAACGCTGAAACAGCACGCTGGAATCTTGACCATCTTCCGGCGCACGGCAGCTACCAATGGTGAGGCCTAATCGTAGCGACTGTTCATTAATCTCGAAGGGGCGGCACATATGGTCGCGCAGATTCCCTAGCCACTTGTCGTGGTCATCAAAGGTGGTGGTGCGAATCACCATAAACTCATCACCACCCAGCCGCCCCACTACGCTTCCCGCCATATAGCTGGTGAGCCGCTGGGCAAATCGAGCCAGCAGCCGGTCGCCCTGCTCAACGCCTAAGCTATCGTTAACCGACTTAAGTCCGTCAATATCAATCAACGCCATATCCAAGCTTTCACCTGCACGCAGGTGGCGCAGCCTGGACGCCATTAAGTCATGCAAGCGACGCCGGTTAGGTAGGCCTGTTAGCGGATCTTCATAGCCGATACGCCTTAAATCGTTCTCACGAGCTTTTTGTGCCGAAATATCGGAGAACCAGCTGATAAAGTGGGTGATTTTGCCTCGCTTGTCGGTGACGGCACGCACTTTGAGCCATTCAGGGTACTCATCGCCATGTTTGCGACGGTTCCACATTTCGCCTTCCCACCGCCCAGTGGCTTTTAGGGTGCTCCAAAAGTTTTCATAAAACGCTTTGTCATGGCGCTGAGCCGCCAGGGTGTCTAGTTTTCGGCCTATCATCTCTTGGCTTTCATAACCGGTAATTTCGGTAAACGCCGGATTCACCGCTAGCACACGGTTTTGGACATCACTAATGACCACCGCATCACCAGACAACCCCAACGCATCCTGTGAAAGGCGCAGGCGCAGACGCTGCTGACGCACTTGGTTCCAAGCATCCCACAAGCCTAAAGTAACGAAGCTAGCCGCGACCATACGCAGCGCCGCACCGGGGATCCACACGCAGGCAGGTAGCGCCATCAGCGCCACCCATACCAACGGGCGATTAAGAGAGACAGGCAGCCACATGGCGATTCTTGTTGTCCTGATCAGTCACTAACAAAAACAAACGATGACGACATCATGCCGTCTCACTAAAATCTTGGATAGAGCATATTACGTCAATACACCGTTTATTGGGCGAATTCACTAATCCGAACAACACAATAAGGCAACCTGGATTATCGGCAACCCATTAAAAAGTGTTAGAACGTTACGATAAGCCGCTCGCGACGTGCATTCAGCGGTTTCGGGAAGTAGACTAGGCGCAACAATCATCTTCATACTCGGAACGACTCAGTGACCAAGCAACATTCCTTTGATCGCGAAGAACTGCTGGCCTGCTCGCGCGGCGAACTATTTGGCCCCGGCAATGCACAGTTGCCAGCTCCTAACATGCTGATGCTTGATCGCATTAAGCACATTCACGAAGAGGGCGGTGAGCATGGCAAGGGCGAACTGATCGCCGAGCTGGATATCACACCTGATCTGTGGTTTTTTGATTGCCACTTCCCAGGAGATCCAGTGATGCCCGGCTGCTTAGGGCTTGATGCGATGTGGCAGCTGGTGGGCTTCTATCTGGGATGGCTTGGCCATCCTGGCCGTGGCCGTGCGCTAGGCTGTGGCGAAGTGAAGTTCAGCGGCCAAATTTTGCCCGATGCACAAAAAGTGACGTATCGCATTAATATGAAGCGCGTCATCACTCGTCGGCTTATCCTAGGCATTGCTAACGGCACCGTGTCCGTTGACGGACGCGACATCTACCAGGCTAATGACCTGCGCGTTGGCCTATTCACCTCCACTGCGAATTTCTAACAGGAGGCTCCCATGCGACGAGTGGTAGTCACCGGCCTTGGCATCGTGTCGTGCTTAGGTAACGACCAGCAACAGGTCCTAGACGCGCTCAAAAACGGGCGCAGCGGTATTCGTTTTAAGGAAGAGTACGCTGAGCGTGGCTTCCGTAGCCATGTAGCAGGCAGCGTTGATATCGACTTGGACGCGTTAATCGACCGCAAACTGCGCCGCTTTATGGGCGACGCAGCAGCCTATGCGTATGTCTCCATGGCTCAAGCAGTCGAAGACGCCGGGCTAACTGAAGCCCAGGTTTCTGACGTGCGTACGGGGCTGATTGCAGGCTCGGGGGGGGCATCAAGCGCCAACCAAGTTGAAGCTGCCGACGCCATGCGCGAGAAAGGCCTGCGCCGCGTAGGCCCCTACCGTGTTACCCGCACCATGGGCAGCACAGTGTCTGCGTGCTTGGCAACGCCGTTTAAAATCAAAGGTGTGAATTACTCAATCTCTTCCGCCTGCGCAACCTCAGCTCACTGTATCGGCAATGCCATGGAGCAGATCCAGCTAGGCAAGCAGGACGTCGTCTTTGCTGGCGGTGGCGAAGAGGAGCACTGGACGCTGTCGTGTCTGTTCGACGCCATGGGTGCTCTCTCTACGCACTATAACGACACGCCTGACAAGGCTTCTCGCCCCTACGACCAGGCGCGCGACGGCTTTGTGATCGCTGGCGGCGGCGGCATGCTGGTGCTTGAAGAGCTGGAGCATGCCAAAGCTCGTGGCGCGAAGATTTACGGCGAGCTGGTGGGCTATGGCGCAACGTCTGATGGCTACGACATGGTGGCTCCCTCTGGCGAAGGTGCTACACGCTGTATGCAGCAAGCGATGGCGACCGTGCAGGGCGATATCGACTATATCAATACCCACGGCACCTCTACGCCGGTTGGTGATATGGCTGAGTTGAAGGCCATCCGCAATGTGTTTGGCAACTCAACGCCTGCTATGAGCTCGACCAAGTCGCTAACGGGCCACTCCCTAGGAGCAACAGGCGTACAAGAAGCCATCTACTCACTGTTGATGATGCAGCACAAGTTTGTAGCTGCCTCGGCAAACGTTGATCAGCTGGATGAGCAGGCCGATGGCTTCGATATTGTGACCCAGCGTCGCGATAACGTCACCATCGACCGCGTGCTGTCTAATAGCTTTGGCTTTGGCGGTACGAACGCTTGCTTAGTCTTCCAGCGC
This sequence comes from Vreelandella sp. L-25, assembly GCF_056857535.1. Lineage (NCBI taxonomy): Bacteria > Pseudomonadati > Pseudomonadota > Gammaproteobacteria > Oceanospirillales > Halomonadaceae > Vreelandella > Vreelandella sp. L-25. The sequence goes on along the minus strand of NZ_JBSXNH010000058.1, from coordinate 83,773 downwards.
TATAACGGTTGATCAGCACTTAAGCAGCATAAAAACGGCGCCTTTCGAGGCGCCGTTTTGCGTTATAAAACGATTAGCGAGACGCTGGCCGTGGCACCTCTGAAATTTCCTGTAGCTGACCCTCTATCCAAGCCTCTACATCTTCCAAGACTTCATCGGGCGTACGCCCGGAGGTCTCAATGGGCTCTCCAATGCGCACCCGCAGTACACCCGGGCGCTTGACCCAGTGACGACCAGGCCAGCGCTCACCGGCATTGTGAGCGACGGGAAGCACCGGCACACCGGCTCGGCAAGCAACGACACTACCGCTTTTGTTATAGCGCTTGCGCACGCCAGGATCTACCCGCGTGCCCTCTGGGAAAATCAGGACAGACAGGCCAGTGCCCAGGCGTTCGACGCCCTGCGTCAGCACCTGTTTCATGGCTCGCGCGGGCTTGGAGCGATCCAAACTGATCGGGCGTAGCAAGCGCAGCCCCCACCCAAAAACGGGAATGCGCAGCAGCTCGCGCTTGAGCACGGTGCACACCGGCGGCTTCATCACCTGCAGAAAGAGCGTCTCCCACTCACACTGGTGATTGGCTTGAATGACGCAGGGCCCTGACGGGATATTTTCCCGCCCCTGAATCTCATAGCGCACACCGCAGGCAATGCGGAACCACACCATCAAGAAGTAGTTGTAGAGATTCAACAGCCGATAGCGAGCCGCCAGTGGCAGAAACGGTGCGATGGGTAAAAAAAGCACCCCAATGAGCAGCATGGCAGTGAAATAACCTAAATAAAACAGCAGGCTGCGACCCACATTGATCAAACTGACTCTCCTGTCCCAACGTCATCACGCTGCTGGTCACGGGTTAAGCACCACGCATCTAGCATGCGTCCCACTTCCAGCCGCCAAGGTTTTTGATGCACACCAAAAACATCCAACACTCGACGGCAGTTTAATACCCGACGCAGCTTGGCGTCGTGATGATGATTAAGGGCCTGTATCTCCCCTAAATCAATATGTTCGCCACGCCCTTCTAGGTGAGTGGCCAGCTGAGTACGCACCATTGATGTAAAAGTGAACGCACTGACCGGCTCAGTGCCCGCCAAATGATAGGCTCCCCAGGCGTCAGCGCCGCAGGCCTGCTGCTGTAGCATGCCAATCAACGCCATGGCGACCGCGTCGGCAGAGGTGGGGCAAAACACTACGTCCTCTGCTGCGCGCACCGTCTGCCCCGTGATAAAGCTGTCGATAATTTCACTTAGCCAGGCGTGGCTACCTTCCAACGCAAACAGCGGCCCTAAGCGCACAATCAGATGGCGATGGTATTCGGCACGGATACGATCGCCTGTTTGCACCAATCGACGCAAACACTCATCACGTGGGGCAGGCACGACATGCTCATCAATCGGGATATCAAATCCCTCTTCATAGAGCTGATCCGAGACACACCACACCAGCGCCACGTCTTGGGCTTGGCAGGCATCCACACAGCGATCAACGGCATCCGCATGGGCTTTCACCTCGGCGGGCGTCATGCTCAGCGGGTGCGCCAGCGGGGGAATGAGCACCGCATCGGGCGCTATCGCCTGTAGCTGACTCGGCGAAACAGCAAGGCCTTGCTCAATGACTAGCTCGGTATCCGCGCGCCGGCTCGCTTCACGGGCTAGCGCTAAACTTAAGCAGTGCCCGGCATCTAGTATCAGCAGCTTCAAGACAGCCTCTCCCCCTCAACCCAAAACCGTGGCGGCAACTGCGCCACGCATCGACGAACGTGTGTAAGGTACTTTCTAGAACGGAATTTCGTCGTCGAAATCATCAAAATTACCCGGATCGGGGGCGCCATAGCTGTTGTTTTGGTTATTCGGTGCCGGCTGCTGCTGCGGCGCTGGCTGTCCACCTCGCTGAGGGGCCCCACCCTGAGGCGGGTAGCCGCCCTGCTGGGGCAGGTTTTGGCCATAGTTCTGTTGAGGAGGCGCTTGCTGAGCCGGGGCCTGCTGAGCGTAGCCACCCTGCGGGGCACCACCGCCCTGGAAGTCGCCGCCACGGCTATCCAGCATTTGCATATCGTTAGCCACGATCTCCGTGCTGTAACGATCTTGACCGTTCTGGTCCTGCCATTTGCGCGTTTGCAGGCGGCCCTCAATATACACTTTTGAGCCTTTTTTAAGGTACTGCTGGGCGATTTCAGCGGTTTTGTTGAATAGCACCACGCGATGCCACTCGGTGCGCTCCTGGCGCTGGCCACTTTGGCGATCCATCCAGGTATCGGAAGTGGCTAGGTTTAAGTTTGCTACCGCTGTGCCAGAAGGGGTGAATCGCACTTCAGGATCTTGGCCCAGGTTGCCAATCAAAATAACTTTGTTAATACCGCGCGCCATGAGGTCGCTCCTTTACGTAATCGGACAAATAACTGAGTAGGTCGCTACCTGCTGTTTTTAGCAGGTGAGCGCTCATTCTTTAGGGTCGCGGCGGTGGAATCAGTTTTGCCAGCGCCGCTTGATCGAGTTCTTTGCGGTTTACCTTCAAATACATGAGGCGCTCCTCCGGCACGACCATCACATCTTCCACACCAACCACGTCGGCAAGATGCTCCATCAATAAGTTGATCGCATCAGGCTGCGTATCGTGTAACGCCACCACCTTGCTGGAGAGCGGCGGAGGAGAAGGCATCCGCCACATGGCTACCCACCACGCCAGCGCTAGCACCGCGCAACCAATAAATACCGCGTTAAGCCCCCAGGTATTCGCCAGCAAGCCGCCCAACGTGCCACCTAAAAAAGCGCCGAGAAACTGGCTGGTGGAATACACCCCCATTGCGGTGCCCTTAGCACCCGCTGGGGCCAACTTGCTAAGCATGGAAGGCAGCGTTGCCTCCAGCAAATTAAAGCCGGTAAAGAAAACAAATAGCCAAACAAACAGCCAATGCCCCTGGGAAAGCGACAACCCTAGGCTGGCTAGGCTGGCAGCGATGGCTCCAATCGCCAATAGGCACATCAGCCTCATACGCTGGCGCTTTTCCGCTATGATCACCAGCGGCACCATCGCCACAAAAGAGAGTGCCATAATGCCTAGGTAGGCTAATCCATGGTACTCCACTGCTACCCCCGCATTGAGTAAGCGGAAGGGGATAGCCACAAAGATTGCCATGAGGACAAGATGCAGCGCAAAAATCGATAGATCAAGCCGCCACAAATCCGGCCGGGTAATCACACTTTTAAACTGCTTCCGGTCCAGCCCTACGTCACGGTGGCGTAACCGGCGCGGCGCAGGCGGCACCCAGCGCCAAAGGACTAACAGTCCCACCAATGTTAGGAGTGCGGTAAACCAAAACACCCCAGAGAGCCCCGCCCAGGAGGCTAACCAAGGGCCAAGCACCATGGCAATGGCAAACGATACGCCGATCGAAAGGCCAATGGTGGCCATGGCCGCCGTGCGTACCTGCTCGCGGGTTTGATCTGCCAATAGAGCCATTATGGCGGCCGCCACGGCACCGCCCCCCTGAAGGGCGCGACCTAAAATTACCCCGCCAATGCTATCTGCCATGGCCGCTACCACGCTGCCAAAAGCAAAAATCAGCAGCCCCATCGCAATGACACGCTTACGACCAATGCGGTCAGAGAGCAAACCAAACGGGATTTGCAGCGTCGCCTGGGTTAAGCCATAAATGCCTAACGCCACGCCAACCAGTAGCGGCGTAGCGCCTGTCAACGTGTCGGCATAAAGCGCGAGCACCGGCAGAACCATGAACAGTCCCAGCATACGAGACGCATAAAGGCCGGCCAAGCCGCTGATTGCACGGCGTTCAGCGGCCAGCAGCAGTGCGGAAACCTTGCGCATAGTGCCCTTGTGTATGGTGGATGGGCCAGAACGGCCTGAGGTAACCCCCCATTCTAGCGCTTTGTCATCACGCTGGAAACGCCAAGCGCGGTGACGCAGGCAGAGACAGTTTTGCCGGGAAGGGGACAGCAATCGTATAATTACGCTTTTGCCACGCGATTCGAGGTGTTGATGGACAGCATTCTGGTCAGGGGTGCCCGCACCCACAACCTCAAGCAGATCGATGTGGAGCTGCCTCGCGACAAGCTTATCGTCATTACCGGGCTTTCCGGTTCCGGTAAGTCATCGCTGGCGTTTGACACGCTCTATGCCGAGGGGCAGCGTCGCTACGTGGAGTCGCTCTCTACCTATGCACGCCAATTCCTCTCGATGATGGAGAAGCCCGATGTGGACCACATCGAAGGTCTCTCTCCTGCGATCTCTATTGAGCAGAAATCCACCTCCCACAACCCGCGCTCAACCGTGGGCACTATCACCGAAATCTACGACTACCTGCGTCTGCTGTTTGCCCGCGCAGGCACGCCCCGTTGCCCAGAGCACGGTGAAGACTTAGAAGCCCAGACCATTTCGCAGATGGTCGATCAAGTGATGAACCTCGCCGAGGGCACCAAGCTAATGCTGCTGGCCCCTATGGTGAAGGGCCGCAAAGGCGAGCATTTACAATTGCTCAGCGAGCTGCGTGCCCAGGGGTTCGTGCGGGTGCAGATCGACGGTCAAGTGCTCGAACTCGACGACATCGCACCATTGGATAAGCGTAAAAAACACGATATCAGCGTGGTAGTGGACCGCTTTAAAGTGCGCGACGATATCGCCCAGCGCTTAGCGGAATCGTTTGAGACCGCGCTAAACCTGGCCGACGGCACGGCGATGATTCACTTTATGGATGGCGAGCAGGAAGACCTCGCCTTCTCCTCGCGCTTTGCCTGCCCGGTATGTGGCTACTCGCTCTCAGAGCTTGAGCCGCGCATGTTCTCTTTTAACAACCCTGCGGGCGCCTGCCCTACCTGTGATGGCCTCGGCGTTCAGCAGTACTTTGACCCAGATAAGCTGATTAGCCATCCAGAGCTTTCCCTCGCAGAAGGCGTCATTAAAGGCTGGGATCGGCGCAACATTTACTATTTCACCCAGTTGCAGGCACTCGCCAAGCACTACCGCTTCGAGCTGGAAACCCCCTGGCAGGAGCTGGCTCGCCACGAGCGTGAGATCATCCTCAACGGTAGCGGCAATGAGCAAATTCCGTTCGTGTACGTGGGGGATCGCGGCCGCAAAGTCACCCGGGAGCATGCCTTTGAAGGCGTGCTGCCCAACATGCAGCGCCGCTATCGGGAAACCGAATCCAACATGGTGCGTGATGATCTCGCCAAGTATATCGCCGTGCAGCCGTGTACCACCTGCGGCGGCTCGCGGCTGCGCAAAGAGTCGCGCCATGTGTACGTGGATGACCACAACATTGCGGATATCGTTCACCTGCCGATTGGCGACGCGTGGCGCTACTTTGCCGAGCTGGCCCTGCCGGGGCGTAAAGGCGAAATTGCCGACAAGATCGTCAACGAGATTCACGCGCGCCTAGAGTTCCTGGTCAACGTGGGCCTGGACTACCTGAACCTAGAGCGCAGCGCCGACACCCTCTCCGGCGGCGAAGCCCAGCGTATCCGTCTGGCTAGCCAAATCGGCGCGGGGCTGGTGGGCGTCATGTACATTCTGGACGAGCCCTCTATCGGCCTGCATCAGCGGGACAATGACCGCCTGTTGAAAACCCTGGAGCGACTGCGCGACCTGGGCAATACCGTGATTGTGGTCGAACACGACGAAGACGCCATTCGCGCGGCAGACCATGTGCTGGATATCGGCCCCGGTGCTGGTGTGCATGGCGGTGAAATCGTCGCCCAAGGCACGCCCCAGCAAGTGATGGATAACCCCAACTCGCTCACCGGTCAGTATCTTTCCGGCACTCGTGAAATCGCCGTGCCGCCCTACCGTATTCCCAGCAATCCGGAAAAGCAGTTGGTCGTGCGCGGCGCGACAGGCAATAACCTGCAAAACGTCACGCTGAGCCTGCCTTTGGGGCTGTTTATTGCCGTGACGGGGGTTTCTGGCTCGGGTAAATCAACGCTGATTAACGGCACGCTGATGCCCATTGCCGCCCGTGAGCTTAACCGCGCCACCACCTTGACCCCAGCGCCCTATGAGAAGGTTGAAGGGCTTGATCAGCTCGATAAAGTGATCGATATCGACCAGAGCCCCATTGGCCGTACGCCGCGCTCTAACCCTGCGACGTACACCGGTATTTTCACGCCCATTCGCGAGCTATTTGCGGGTACCCAAGAGGCGCGCTCACGGGGCTATAAGCCGGGCCGCTTCAGCTTTAACGTTAAGGGCGGGCGCTGTGAAGCGTGTCAGGGCGAGGGCATGATCAAGGTAGAGATGCACTTCCTGCCGGATATCTACGTACCCTGCGATGTATGTAAAGGTAAGCGTTACAACCGCGAAACGCTGGATATTCACTATAAAGGCAAGACCATCCACGAAGTGCTGGAAATGACCGTGGAAGACGCGCTGGCATTCTTCAGCCCGGTGCCCGCCATTGCCCGCCGCCTGCAAACGCTAATGGACGTAGGGCTCTCGTATATTCGCTTAGGGCAAAGCGCCACCACGTTATCCGGCGGTGAAGCACAGCGTGTCAAACTGGCCCGAGAGCTAGCTAAGCGCGACACCGGCAAAACGCTCTACATTTTGGATGAACCTACCACAGGCCTACATTTTGAAGATATTCGCCAGCTGCTGACCGTACTCCACCGACTGCGCGATCACGGCAATACGATTGTCGTGATTGAGCACAACTTGGATGTGATCAAAACCGCCGACTGGCTCATTGATCTTGGACCGGAAGGTGGCTCTGGCGGCGGGCAAATTATTGCTGAGGGCACGCCCGAGCAGATTGCCAAGCAGAGCGTTTCGCATACCGGGCGCTTCCTGGCGCCACTACTGGAGCGGGCCAAACGCGCATCATCCACTTCCTAGCGCTTAGCTACCCGGTGCCCGAAGCCAATCACGATATTAGTGGCCAATTCCGCCTGCCGCTCTCCCAGGAGCAGCTGGCGGACATTCTAGGCTTAAGTCCAGTTGTCATTTTCAGCAATTAGTGCGACCCTCAGGGCGTAATATCGGGCTATTATGGTAGTCTATGCAGGATTGAATGCGACAGAATTAATAGCAATTGCTGCGACAGGCCACGTTTTATTCAACATTTGGTGCGACTGCTCATGCCACTGCCTACATCTGTTCGTAAAATCGGCCCTACCCGACGAAGTGTGTCTGGCTACTATGCCTTTCGCGGGGAGGAGTCTATTGCGTTCGAGTCGACGCTCGAACGTGATTTCCTCATAAAGGCTGACTTTGATGTGAGCGTCCTTGGTGTGATATCCCAGCCGTGCGAGATCTCGTTTCATCATCCAGTGACCGGTAGGCGTTACACCTACACGCCGGATTATTTAGTTTATTACCGTCTCGGTAACCGTCATTACAAGGACTACCCGAAACCTCTCCTGGTGGAAGTCAAACCACGGGAAAAGTGGCAAGCACATTGGCGTGAATGGTCGCCTAAATGGAAGGCGGCGATACGGCATGCCAACAATGAGGGCTGGGCGTTTCGCATTCATGATGAAAGCCGCATTCGTGATAAGACCTTGGACAACATTACCTTCCTAGCGCGCTACAAGCGGATGGTGTTTCCCTCTGTCGAAAGCCAGGCAGTCCTCAACACGGTGAGGGAAATGGGGGTGGCGACCTTGGATTACCTGCTTTCTCGGCACTTTATGGGCGATATTTACCGGGCAGAGGGGATTGCGCATTTATGGCATCTACTGGCGACTCGGCAGTTAGATTGCGATATGGCCCAATCCTTCAGTCCTCTATCGGAGGTATGGGTACCCGATTATGAATAACCATCGTGGCAGCGCAACTGAACCCAATAACGGCGTCGCCCAAACACGCCAACACTTGCAGATTATGGTGGGTGAGCAGGTTCAGAAAGATGGCACCGTTTACCGAATTTCCCAGGTGCTCGATTTTGAGACAGTCATTGGCATTGCCGTTGAGTCCGGGCGTAGTTGCCCGCTTCGCATCAAAGAACTAGCGCCTCTCAATAGCGGGTCCGTATCCCCTGAGCAGGATATGTCCGAGATTGGGGATACCGATTGGCGGGAGGCCGAGCATCGCTTTTCCATCATTAAGCCCTTGGTGGATCGCCATACGGTGGGGCGGGATGCAGCGGAGGAGCGTGCGAAACAAACGGGGGTTGATACGGCTACGATCTACCGTTGGTTGAAGCGGTATAAAGCGACGGGCTCGGTGCTCGCATTGATTCCTCAAAAGCCAGGGTGGAAGAAGGGAAAGTCGCGTATTCCCGCGCATGCCGAGGCAGTGATTCAGGAAGTCATCAAAGAGGTGTATTTGACGCTGCAGCGTCCGTCCGCACAAAAAGCGGTACAGGAAGTCATGCGGCGCTGCCATGAACGGCGCATCGACCCGCCGAGCCCTGGTACCGTTCGTGCTCGTCTGCGTGATATCCCAGAGCGTGACCGGTTGCGTGGCCATGGTTTTAGAGACAAAGCCATTAACAAGTTCCAGCCGGCTGCCGGAAAATTTCCCAATGCGGACTATCCGTTAGCCGTTATGCAGATTGACCACACGCCTGCCGATATTATTTTGGTCGATGACGTGTATCGCAAGCCGATTGGTCGCCCATGGATTACGTTGGCCATGGACGTGTTTACTCGCATGGTCACGGGGTATTACTTGTCGTTTGACCCGCCCTCTGAAACATCTGTCGGCATGTGTGTGGCGCACTCCATGCTTCCTAAAGATGAGTGGTTGCTACTGCATAATGTGGAGGCTGAGTGGCCGGTATGGGGCACACCCGCCACGATTCATGTCGATAACGGCCCAGATTTTCGCTCTGAGACGTTTCGGCGCTCATGCCTAGCCTATGGGGTCAACCTTGAGTTTCGGCCTGTTAAGCAGCCTCGTTATGGTGGCCACATTGAGCGGGTACTGGGCTCTCTTCTAAAGGAAATCCATAACCTGCCTGGGACGACCTTCTCCTCCATTAAAGAGAAAGAGGGATACGATCCAGAGAAGCACGCGGCCATGACGAAAAGCGAGTTTGAAGAGTGGCTGGTGACGTTGATTTGCAAGGTTTACCACCAGCGCCTTCATTCTGGGATTGGTATGTCGCCGATGAAAAAGTGGGAAATTGGTGTGTTTGGCAATGCGGATGTGCAGGGAGTGGGATTAGCGCCGAGGCCTGCTGACAGGCTCTCTGTATTGCTCGATTTTTTGCCCAGCTTTCAGCGTACGATCCAGACCTTTGGTGTGACCATCGATGGCATAAACTATTACGATGAAGCGCTAAGACCTTGGATCAATGCCAAAGATCCAGACATGCCAGACAAGAAACGCACCTTTGTTTTCCGGCGCGACCCTCGCGACATTAGTGTCATTTGGTTCAAAGACCCGGAGCTCGGGCACTATTTTCGCGTGCCCTTTGCCAATCTTGCCCTCCCCTCGATGAGTGTTTGGGAGTATGCCCAAGCTAAAGCGCGCCTTCGGCAGGAAGGAAGAAACTCGGTCAATGAGACTGAAATTCTACGCGCTATTAGTGAGCTGCGAACCCATGTGGAGGAGTCGCAAGCACGTACTAAGCGAAGTCGCCGTCAGGCACAACGACGTAAAGAGCATGAGAAGAAGGTGACGCCTGCAGATCCCCTTTTACATGCGCCCTCAACTGCGGCCCCTAAAGAGACACCCGCTCAAGGGGACGGTCTTTTAACGGGTGATATCGATGTGAACTGGGACATAGCATGAGCACACACCTTCATCCTGATCTTCGTCACGTCTTGGGGCTGTCCGCTAAAGAGCGAATGGAGTTTATGGATCAACCGCGCTGGTTGGGCTATCCATTGGCCAATCGTGTCATTGAGGTCATGCGTGGGTTGATGGAGAAGCCCAGTCGTCCTCGTATGCCTAACCTCTTGCTCGTGGGTGACTCCAACAACGGAAAGACAACCATCGTTCAACGGTTTCGTAAGCAGTACGGTGAAGGCTACGTGAATGAAGACGTAGAGCCCGTGAAGCCTGTTGTTGTCACTCAGGCTCCCCCGAGTGCCGATGAGAAAAGTCTGTATATCGCAGTGCTAGAGAGTTTCTGGGCTCCCTACCAGCCTACAGATCCTGTTCCCAAGCTGCGCTACCAGGTGATTCATCAACTGCGTGCTTGCCATACGCGCTTACTGATCATCGATGAGTTTCACTCTCTGTTAACCGGTGGTGCTGTTAAGCAGCGCGAAACGATGAATGCCATTAAGCTTTTATGCAATGAGCTAATGATTCCCATCGTTGGTGTGGGGACGCAAGATGCTGTGCGTGTGCTGCATTCAGACCCACAGCATGCGAGTCGCTTTGATGTGGTCGCGTTACCAAAGTGGGAGCTCAATCAGGAGTTTCAGAAGCTGCTCGCTGGCTTTGAGAAGATATTACCTCTCAAACATCCTTCCCAACTGCATGAGCCCCAATTGGCGACCCAGCTCCACGCGATTTCTGGCGGTAATTTGGGTGACCTGCACCGGCTGCTGATTGAGTGTGCAAATGCCGCTATTTTGTCTGGAGCTGAGTGCATCGATGAGAAAATTATTCAGAGTAAATCATGGGTGCGGCCCACCCGTGGCATTAGAGAAGTGATGCTGTAATGACCTGGGCGCTGAGTGTGCCCCTGCTGCCTGAGGAGTCCCTTTCATCATGGCTCGTTCGGGCGGCGTTGCGACAGGGGTGTGATCCTTTGTCGCTCACCGGGGCTATTTGGCCAACATGGCGTATATGGACGAGGGACATTGATAGGGAAATACCCCTCGCAAGAATGCGCCCATTAGTGAATGCCTCGGGGATATCTTCCGCTAAGTTTCAGAAAGCGGGGATGCGGGACGATTGTGAGAAAGTGGTCGGTTACTCGTTACCGGAAACCCGGACTTGGCCCTGGTTGTTGGCACTCGGCAGCCGAAATCGAACCCGCCATGGAGGACAACAGGTATGCACGTTGTGCTTGGCAGAGGACTCAACCCCCTACTTGCGCCGGCACTGGCGATTCGCTTGGCACACTGGGTGCCGCTTTCATGGGGTGCAGCTGGTAGATGAGTGCCCAGCATGCAAGGCCCCTATAGAGCCCCATCGCCTGACAGCGGAAGATCAACATTTAGCTCAATGCAGCCGGTGTCATAACGATTTTAGAAAGGCGGTATGCACGTCGCCTTTACCTGAAGCGTTCAGTGTTCAAGTGATGGCTGATCGTGTGTTAGAACAGGATAAGGTGACGTTTAGGCAGGCCTCTATCGCACCCGCCGATTGGTTTTCTATGGTGGCCTTTTTTATTGGCGTTATACGGCGTGCAAGTCGGCGGCCTGTGTCACCCCTGGCCGATGCGCTTCTTTCATTGGGCATTTCGGTTACGGATTGCCGAATGCCTGTGTCTGGCCTGGCGTTTGAGCTGCTGGCTGTCAGCGAGCGTAGTGCCTTATTGGTAGCGTTGGAACGCTTGCTCAGTATGGGCCTTGAAGAAACGTTCAGCGTTCTGGTCGCGTGCAATGTCAAAACGAGCGCGCTTCATGATCCCCGAAGGTCGCCCCCCGTTGTGTTGTTGCCGCTGCTATCACGGTTATCTCACCACCCTCATGGGCCGCATCGCCGCCGTGTTCCCCCGGCTTGTCGCCCCATGTCGGAACGCGCTGTTAGAGCCTCATGGGCGCGTTTAAAACGCAGAATGAAAGCGGAGCCAACCTCTTGAATCAACACCAAACGGTCGACTGCGATGAGTGTGGCCGAGAAGTCTCCAAATTGTGGCGACGCCATAAAGGGCACGGCTACTGTTCAACTTGCTATGCTCGTGTGTTTAAGCGGCGGATGTGCCCACGATGTGGTGAGTTAGCCCGTCTGCCTAAGAATGACCCAGACGCCGTCTGTCGTCAGTGCAACGTTGACAAACCGTGTGCACGATGTGGAAAAGCCAGTTCAGACTACAACATCGGCAAGGTCACTCCCTACGGCCCTGTCTGTATCGCCTGCGCTCCCTATTTCAAAGAACCAGAGCCCTGCGAGGCGTGTGGGAAAGCATCTCAACGTCTTACCCGAGTGGCGCGTATGGGGCATGATCATCGCTTATGTCCACGCTGTTCGACAGCAGACCACGGTACCTGTTCTGCATGTCGTCGACATCGTTTATTGGTGGTGGCACCCAACGGGGATGCGTTGTGCAAAGCCTGTAATGAGCAAGGGGAAATTGCCTGCCCATCGTGTGGTAATCCCATGCCAGCGGGTCGAGGTGATGCCTGTGAGCCCTGCTATTGGACGCGAACATGCCGTAAACGCATCACCATTGGCCAAGCCGGTATCACTACCAAAGCGTTAAGTGAGGCCTTTGGGGAATTTGGTGAATGGCTGATTCGTATCACTGGGCCGCATAAGGCTGCCCTCAAGATCAATCATTTCTTCTCGTTCTTCCTTGAGCTCGACCAGGCATGGTCACGGATACCGAGCTATTCGGAGCTACTTCATCACTTCGGGGCGGAGGGCTTGCGGCGTGTGAGGCTTCCCATGCGATGGTTGCATGAAGAGCAAGGGGTAGAGCCGGATCACCAAGCAAAGCGGATCGACTCAGAGAAAAGACGTATTCAAGCGTGTCTCAGTTCTATGCCGTTCGCTTCGCTATCAGACCAAGTGCTGCAAGCCTATTGGCTGCAATTGGAAACCCGTATAGAGGCGGGCAAAACGTCCCACACCTCCGCACGACTTGCACTAAGAGCGGCAGCCGCATTGCTACTCGCTACTGACCGGGAGGGGCAGCGACTGCCTCAACAGGGCGATGTGGACAACTATTTGCATGCGGTGCCCGGACAAGCAGCCTCGGTCACGGGGTTTACTAATTTCTTAAATCGCCAACATGCCACCACGTTGGCTCCTCGGGTGGATGTAAAACGGGCAAGAAAGCGGCGAAAAGAAACACTAGCCCGCACCCTGATGACGATGGCCCGGTGTGCTGATCAAGGAGAGGCCTGGAGGGAGGCATGGATCGTTGCTGCCATGGAGTATTTCCATGACACAAAATTAACGCAGAAAATGCTTCGACAACAGACCGTAGAGCGGACGACAGACGGGATACAGGTGGTAGTGGGTGGCGTTACCTACTGGCTGCCTCTGGATATTGAGTGCTAAGACACTGATAGCGCGCAGTCACTTGGAGGGCCCCGCGACTCTGTAGGCGAATGTCGCCCCGCCGTTTGGACGGGGCTATGGCTCTCTACCTATATGCCAGGGCTCAACGGGGTGCCAAAAGGCGTGTCATGACCGTTGAGATGACGTCAAAACCAGGTCTTCATAAATGCCCTTGATAGCCTTCTCTTCTGGGCTGTGGCGCTGTGGCTCCTGTTCCTGCTTTGGATGTAGTGGGGTTATAAGCCCGTTAGAGAGTGACAGGACATCGCTGAGCTGCTCGTAATCGAGGTTTACGTTATCGACATTGTATTGGTTAAGGCGTGTCATGGTCTCTGTGAGTGCGGTCATACTGTGCTCTTCTTCTCCAAGCGGCGGAAAGGCTTGAATCAGCGGCTGACCGCCTTCCCAACCTATCTTGATCGGCTGATTGATGATGTTGACTTGGGTGCCGGGTGGAATGCGGTCAAATATAGATTCGATGTCTTTGGGTAACATGCGGATACAACCTCGGCTTGCGCGCATGCCAATGCCATCGGGCTGGTTGGTGCCGTGAATCAAATAGCCATCGAAGCCTAGGATGATGGCATGGTCTCCTAGCGGGTTATCGGGGCCGGGCGGTACAACGCTTGGTGCGGTTTCGCCGCGTGCTTCCGCTTCACGTTTTACCGACTCAGGCGGGTACCATGCGGGGTTTTTAATGTTCATGGTGGTCTCGGTCACACCAAGGGGTGTATCAAACCCTTCGCGACCGATGCCGATAGGATAGGTCTCAACGCGCGGTGTCTCACCGGTTTTGACATCTGGGTAGTAGTAAAGCCGCAGCTCGGCGATATTGATGACGACCCCAGTACGCTCGACATTCGGCAGGATGAAGCGTCCTGGAATGGTTACTTCAGTACCCACTCCGGGCACCCAAATACTGACCTCTGGGTTAGCACGTACAATCTCCTGGTAGCCAAGGTTGTGACGTCTGGCAATATCAATCAGAGTATCCTCGTAATTCTTCACGATGAAGGTGTCAGCCTCTCCGATAATATTGCCTTCCTCAGGTAGCGGGTAATGCCCCTTGGGCCATTCCGTCTCCTGGGCAGTGGAAGGTTGTGCCGCCATGGCGACAGGGAGCCATGCCAGAAACGAAACCATCACACTCACGATGAAGCCGATCTGCATTGGCCATGGGAGGAATCTCTTAAGTATTGCTGCGTTCTTTGCCAAGAGCATCGCTAGGTTCCTTTTTCATCTAATGCGTCGTTTTTTGATCGAGATAAGTTCAGTTGTAACCCGAGCAGTGTCAGCACCGCAGCGAGTATCCAAGCGGGGCCACTACCGGTGCGTGTGAAAGGAGTTAGGCCCTGCATCGGGGTCACCTCGCCCGTTAAACTGGCCTGTTCAAACTGTGGGGCACGGGCTGTGACGTGACCTTGTGAATCGATGATGGCCGTCACGCCATTACTGGTAGCTCGAAGTAGGTGACGACCATTTTCTAAGGCACGTAGACGCGCCATTTGAAGATGTTGGTGTGGGCCAATGGAACGCCCAAACCACGTATCGTTGGAAACCGTTAATAGCAGCTCGGCATTACGCGCCTGCTGGGCGACATGGTCGGCAAAAATGATTTCGTAACAAATGGCATTGCCAATGGTGGCTCCAGCCACGTGTAACGGAGCCTGTTCGCCTGACCCTGGGGTCAGGCGAGGTACTGGCAAGTCGAAAAAAGCAAGGGTGCCAGCGAGGAGACTTTGGAATGGCAAATACTCGCCAAAGGGCACCAAGTGCGCCTTCTGGTATTCGCCCTGCACATCATTTAGCCCTATGACGCTGTTATAAGAGCGCCCTTCACTGTCGCGTTGCAAAATGCCGGTCAACAAGGCGGTGTCAGGCCCCAGGTCGGACGCTACTTGCTCAAGTATTTGCTGTGCTTCCTGCTCAAGCATGGGAAGGGCTGCCTCGGGCCAAACGATGAGATCGATATCCCTTGCTTGCTCCCGTGTCATCGCCGTGTAGATACTGATCGCCTCGCGCTGCCCTTGGGCAGTCCACTTAATGCGCTGGTCAAGATTCCCTTGCAGCAATGCCACCCGGATGGGCTTGCCAGCCGGGGTTGTCCATTGGGCGGGCAATAGGAATGGAACGATCCACAAGGCGGCCATTGGGACAAGGAAACTCCAGCGGCGACGCAGTACCTCTACCCCTAACGTACCTGTCAGCGCGGTCATGAGTGACAGCAAGTACACACCACCAACGGGCGCCCATGGGGCTAGTGGAGAATCAATCTGAGAGGTGCCCAGCAATAACCAGGGAAAGCCGGTGAGCATCCAAGTGCGTAGCCATTCGCTCACCACCCACATACCGGCAAAGCTAAGAAAGGCGAACCGTGGCCCCGTGATGCGTCGATAGAGCCCAAAGGGGACTGCAAAGAAGAGCGCCAGGACGCTGACAAAAAGAGTGGTGAGGAACATCGCCACCAAGGCCCCGGTGCCACTGAAATCGTGAATAGCAACGAAGACCCACGACGTGCCTGAACCGAACAGGCCTACCCCATAGCACCACCCACGCAGGGTGGCCATGGCGGGCGTTAGCAACTGTATCTTCCAATAGACCAGTGCCACGGCCACTGGGCCAAGCCACCATAGGGAAAAGGGGGCGGCACTCAAGGTGGTCAGCACCCCAGCGGCGAGCGCTACAACGCAATCGACTATTGGTGAGGAGCGCCCAGCAAAAAGCGTATATTCTTTATCTTTATCGACCACATCCATAGCGTTACTCAGAGCGCTTAAAAGCAGGACTTTCACGCCATAACGCCACCGCGAACATCAATACACCGGCAAATAGCGCGATATCGGCCATGTTAAAGGCGGGCCAATGCCATTCGCCCCAGTAAATGTCCAGATAGTCGACGACGTACCCTCGCGCTAAGCGATCAACAGTATTACCGAGCGCGCCGCCAAGAATCAGGCTGTACGCACAGGCCTCCAAGCGCGACAGGGGTTTGCATAGCTGCACAACCAATACGACGACCACCACCAACGCTAAACCAAGAAAGAGGTAGCGCTGCCAACCCCCTGCTTCTGCGAGAAAGCTGAAAGCGGCTCCTGTGTTCCCGGTATAAACCCAGTTAAAAAACGGCGTTAGCGGAATGACTTGGCCAAACGACATCTGAGCATGCACAATTTCCTTGACCAGTTGATCGGCTAGAGCCATCACGCAAGCTAATGTGAACCATGGCCAGCGACGTGAAGGGCTATCGTGTTGCACTGTTCTCATGAGGTTACTTTTCCTTGTGACAGGCCTGTCATTGCGGTACTGGGCGAAAAGCGGTAACCCAGCAGTCGCATGGCGTTCAACGTCACCAGGACGGTAGCACCGGTATCGGCCATCACCGCAATCCACATGCCGGTAATACCCAGCGCCGTTGTAACTAGGAAAATGGCTTTTAAGCCAAGGGCGAGAACAACGTTGGTTTTCACATTGCGCAGCGTGGCACGAGAGAGGTCTATCAGCTCAGCGATGCCGGTAACGCGGTTCTTGAGCAAGGCTGCATCGGCGGTTTCCAACGCCACATCCGTGCCGCCCCCCATCGCGATACCCACATCGGCTGCCGCGAGTGCCGGTGCATCGTTGATGCCATCGCCTACTTTACCGATGGGGCCACGGCCAGCCGCTTGCCAGTCTCGAACATACGCTGCCTTGTCTTCAGGCATTAGTTCGCCGTACGCTTCAATGCCTAAGCGACCCCCCGTGGCAGCGACGGTGCGGGCATTATCACCGCTGAGCATGACCGCCTGTACGCCTAAACGGGATAGCGCCGCTAGGCCTTCAATGGCATCTTCGCGTGGCTCATCGCGAACCGCGATCAAGCCCAGTAAACGCTCGCCTTCGACGAGGAGAGCGAGGCTCTTACCGGCTTCTTCTAACGCGACAATCCGAGCACTGAGACTTTCCTCAAGGATGACTTTCTCGTGAAGGTGACGAGGCGTCATTAAGCTCAGCTCGCGACCCTCCACCTGGCCGGAAACACCGCGCCCCGCCAGAGCGCGGCCGCCGGTGACGGTGGGGAGGTTGATGCCCGACTGTCGGGCATGCTCAACGATAGCCGTGGCGATAGGGTGACTGGAATCCCGCTCTATTGCGGCGGCGAGCCGCAATACGCTGTTATCGTCTTCCTCAGCAATCCAAGACTCCACATCTGTGACTCTTGGGGTACCCGCAGTGAGGGTGCCCGTTTTATCTAATGCCACCAAGCGAAGCTTACCTAACTGTTCAAGAACGGCTCCCCCTTTGATCAGTAGTCCGCGCCGAGCTCCCGCCGAGAGACCGGCGGCGATGGCGGCTGGGGTGGAAATGACTAACGCGCAGGGGCATGCGATTAACAGCAATGCTAACGCACGGTAAATCGACTCCGACCATGCCATGGTCGATACCAGCGGTGGCACTATCGCCATCAGTAGGGCGAGTAAGACGACGGCGGGCATATAGTAATACGCAAAACGATCAATAAAGCGTGCTATCGGTGCCTTGGCGGCCTGTGCTTCTTCAACCAGACGAATAACGCGTGCGATCGTATTGTCATCAGCGCCTCGTGTTACCTCCACCTCCAGGGCGGCATCAAGATTCACTGTGCCAGCAAAAATGTCATCACCAGGCGCTCGCGAACGAGGTATGGACTCGCCGTTTACCGGCGACTCGTCAATGTCGGAGGTGCCCACCAGGATGCGTCCATCGCAGGGTACGCGATCACCGGGCCGCACCAGCACACGCTGACCGGGTTTAAGTGACTCCGCCGAGACATCACGCAGATGGCCGTTGTCCATCAGCCTCGCCGTTGAGGGTGTTAAGTTTGCCAAGGCTGAGATACTGCGGCGCGCCCGTGACGCAGCTACCCCTTCGAGTAGCTCACCTACGGCGAACAAGAACACGACCATCGCAGCTTCAGCAGCAGCATTGATGGCCAATGCGCCAAGCGCAGCGATGCACATCAGCATCTCTATGGTAAAGGGATTGCGCATTTTGAGGGCGCCCCAGGCACTCTGCGCAATGGGTATTAAGCCGACTAGCGTGGCCAAAATGAAAGGCATATTACCCAGCGCAGGCCATGCTAAACGAAGCGCGAAGGCCACTATCAGCAGATTTCCTGTGATAATGACCAAGCGCCCTTTAGCGGTTTGCCACCAAGAGGATGAAGCACCAGATGCGCGTGTTTGGCCATCATGGGAAGCCACTTGATAGCCTAGTTCGTTCAGGATGCCCTCAATGGTCTTTCGCGAGGGGGCCCCGTGATCGTGGTGGTGAATCTTCACTGATCCCGTGACCGAGCTTGCCGTGACTTCCTCAATGCCTTCCAGTCGCTCTAGCGCCGACACAACCTTGCGCTCACAACCGCCGCAGTCCATGCCTTCAACACGCAGCGTCAAGGTGGTAGGCGCTGTTGTCGGCGTTGATGTTTTCATGGTGCCTCTCCTGCCAATGGGCTATGGTTTTTAAGTGTAAACCTTGTGGCAACTACAGCTTCAAGCCCTGCGTAAGGAGTTTTACCATGTCGATGATCGGCCAAAGTATCAGCATTGGTGAGTTAGCACGACGAGCCGATTGCAAACCTGAAACGGTTCGCTATTACGAGCGTATTGGGCTGTTGCGCGATGCGACACGAACCGGTGGGGGGCAGCGCCGCTATGGAGACGACGCTGTGCGGCGCTTGACCTTTATTCGTCATGCCCGTGACTTTGGCTTTTCGGTGGAGTCAGTGCGAGAGCTTTTGGCCATGTCAGATCAACCTGATATGCCTTGCCAAGAAGTCGATGCCATCGCCACGCATCACCTAAAGAAAGTGGAGTCCCGCCTTCAACGACTGTCCATACTGCGTGAGGAGCTTCAACGGATGGTCACACAGTGTGCCGGTGGTAAAGTGGAAAGCTGCCGAATCATTGAGGTCATCAGTGATCATCAGCTCTGTATCACTGAAAAATCGCACGGAGGGGCTCACGACTTGGGTTAGCACTAACGCTACGCCCCACGCCCAATGGTTAGCCCAGCGAAACATCCAAAAACAGCATGAGTACCAATCCGATGGAGAGGCCCAGCGTGGCCTTTTTTTGGTGCCCGCTTCGATGAGTTTCGGGAATAATCTCATGACTGATCACATACAACATCGCCCCCGCTGCAAAGGCCAACCCCCAGGGCAGTAGCGCTTGTGACATGCTGATGACTCCAGCGCCTAATAAGCCACCTAACGGCTCAACAAGCCCCGTAAGGGCGGCAATCGTCCATGACCGCCAACGTGAATAGCCCACGCCTAGCAGTGATACTGCTACGGCCAGTCCTTCTGGGGCATTCTGAAGTCCAATGCCAATCGCTAGTGGAATGCCTCCTTCGCTTCCCCCTGCGCCGAAGGCCACGCCAACGGCCAGCCCCTCTGGCAGGTTGTGTATCGTAATGGCAATAATAAACAACCAGATACGACGTAGTGAGGCAGCCTCTGGCCCTTCTCGCCCCTGTTCGAAGTGCTCATGAGGTAAGAGTTCGTTCAGTAGTGCGACCATTCCAATCCCTAGCAAGATGGCCGCACAGGCAATGGCAGCAGGTACCACGCTACCTCCGTAACGCAGCTCCGAGGCTTCTAAGGAGGGTATGATCAGTGAGAAGAAAGAGGCCGCTAGCATGACGCCAGCGGCGAACCCCAACGCTAAATCGCGAACACCACGATTCGGTCTTTTGGTAAACAAGATAGGAAGCGCCCCGACAGCCGTCATCAAGCCCGCGGCAAGGCTTCCCAATACCCCCATTGTGACGAGAGAAACCTCTTCCATACCGATTACCTGTCTTGTGGTAGATGAGTGATCACAGCGCTAGGGTTCCATAACGAGGCAAGCACACGTTCACGTTACTAACAATCCATGCAACGTTGCTAAGCACGGGTGGTTACGGCTCGTTAAACGAGATCAAGTCATAAATGGACGCCGTGCCGATAGCTTGTTCCAAGCGATCTCTTGCCTCGTAAAGTGACGCTTGATATTCACCTTGAGTCGGCTGCTCACCCAACATGATGCGTTGACCTTGACCAAGGGGATCAACAGGCTGGTTATTGACTCTCACTTCGTAATGCAGGTTGGGGCCCGTGGCGACCCCGGAGGAACCTACCTCTCCGAGCGACTCTCCCGCATTGACTAAATCCCCAACCACTAGCTGTGGGGAGAATCGGCTAAGGTGTGTGTAGCGACTAATGGCCCCTGTGTCGTGCTCCACCTCGATCACCTGCCCATATCCCCCTTGGCGACCCATAAAGAATACGCGCCCAGGTGCGGTGGCAATGACCGGCGTTCCTGTCGGCGCAGCCAAGTCAATTCCATTATGAGGACGCATCCCTCCATACACAGGATGTCGCCGATTCCCAAAGCGAGACGTTAAGCGGGCACTAAGCACGGGCAACCGCAACGTGCCTAGCAGGGTGTCGCTTTTGAAAAGAGCTACGTCCCCCTTTTGGGTGACCGGCCATATGACCTCCAAGGGCTCTGCCTGATCAGGCAGAGCGGCATAACTGAGGCGTGGTGGCCCAACACGGGCGCCGTCCTGGCGTCGATCTTCCTCCCACACTAATTGAATACGTTCACTGCCAGAAAACTCCAGCGGCGCTGCGATAAACTCGCTGAGCAGTGTTTCCAGTTTAGTGGCGAAACGCGTTGGGACACCTTCTGCTGCCAAGGCCTCGTAGAGGGTGGTATCAATGACGACATCACGCCCAAAGGTTAGGGTATCAACGCTATCGAGCGGTAATGTGCCTTCTTGCTCGCTAGCCGCCTGTAACTTGACAGGGCTAAGTTCAGACGGAGGCAATGACAGATGCGTTTGCCAATTGGCTTCGGCTAGCAAGGGGTAAAAGCCCACCAAGCCTAGTAACCACCAGCGCTGCATCACTGGCCATCCTCTTCCCCAGAGATCTCCGCTACTTCACTCTCGACGGCATCAATCAGCTCTTGCATACCAAAGGGGTCTAAAGGCTCGCCATTGACAAAAAAGGTAGGTGTTTGGCGAATCTGATTGGCTCTGACATCCGCCATGTCTTGGTCAATCACCGCCTGCACCTCAGCAGAAGTCAGTTGCTCTTCGGCAGCCGCTAAATCAAGGCCTCCTTGGCTCGCGATATCGAGGATAGCGGATTCATCAAAACTGCCATGTGAAGCCCATTGATCCTGGCGAGCCAGCAGCCTCTCCAGTACCGGTTCAAAGACGCCCTGACGACGAGCAACTTCTAATACCCGAATGGCCTTGTCCGATACGTCGCCGTGGAAAGGAGTGTAGCGCACGATGAGCCGCACTTTTTCTGGGTAGGTTTCCAGAATACTTTTTGTCAGGGGATAGAAAGCACGGCAGGCTTCGCAAGCCGGATCGAAGAATTCCACAATCGTCACCGGCGCGTCTTCTCGTCCCAAGATGGGGGAGTGTGAACGCACCAAGGAGTCCTCGGCCTGGACACCGCTCTCTTTTGCTGCCTGAGCTTGCATGTCTAAGAGGGCAGGCTTCGATACGGCGACGATCGCAGCGGTCAGCATTAACGTACCGGCCAATATAAAAGACGCTTTTTTGAACATGTTTCTCTCTCTGTCTCAACGATGGGGTGGAAAAGTAGGGTTGAAAAATAAGCCAATCGCTATGGGAGTAAGCTGCTCGCTATCTACCTGAGCTGGGAGCCGGCCTCGGTCTGTCACTCATGCCCATATAGATTGGCATTTTGATGCGCGTGGTCACTATGCTCAAACTCTAGGCTGGAATGAGCAATACTGAAGCGCATTTTAAGCTGCTCCTTGATCTCTGCTTTGACGGATTCAAGCTGCTGCCAGCCGGTTTCTGTCAGAACCACGTGGCAGTCAAGGGCTGCCATGTTTTCCTGCATCTGCCATAGATGCACATGGTGAATATCCTGGACTCCCTCGATATCTCGTACGGTCTCAACGACTGCCTGCCCGTCAATGTCCGGGGGAGATCCCAGCATTAGCGTACGGATAGGGCCGCCAATTTCAGAGAAGGCTAGGTAAAGAATATATAGCGCAATCCCTATCGTGATCGCGGGGTCTACCCAGCGCATGTCGTACAGTAAAATAAGCGAACCACCGATAATCACGGCGATGGAGGCAAACGCATCCGATAAGTTATGCAGAAAAAGGGCGCGGATATTGACACTCTCTTTTTGCATTGACCACGTGAGCATGGCGGTAAGGGCATCGACGACGAGCGCGACGCCACCAATAATCACGATCGTCCATCCCTCTATCTCAGGGGGATCGACCATCCGCATAGCGCCTTCGTAAATCAGGTAGACACCGACAATAATGAGGGTGGTGTAATTGATGAGTGCTGCCACTATCTCGATGCGGCCATAGCCAAAGGTCATATGCACATCGGCAGGCCGTCTGGCGATTTTACGAGCAGCAAAGGCAATGACTAATGCTGCCAAGTCAGAAAAGTTATGTAACGCATCAGCGATCAGCGATAGGCTCCCCGCCATAATGCCACCGACGATTTGAGCGATGGTTAAGAGCCCATTGGCCCAAATGGAGATGCTGACGCGCCGGTCGCCAGAGGCAGGATCAATGTGGGGATGATCATGATGATGTCCCATCTGTTACCCTCTCTCGAATTATCTGTTCTTGGTACTATAAAACCTCTAGCAACTAAAGCTTCAACCCTTGAGCATTATCTATTTGCATCGCTGGATTGGGAAGCACGTCCCTAGCTACCAAGGAGCCTTTGTGTGCTGGGCCGAAGGTGATCATGTTTTAGGTGCGGGGCTCAATCCACTTCAACCGGTAACGTCCAATCCACCATGGGTAGATTCATTTATTTTGTCGAGGCGCACCTTGTCTGGTTTGTAATCGTCGTCGCGGGGGGAGGCTTACTCTTTCCGGCCACCGGAATAATGCTTAAGTTCGCGATTGGGCCATTACTGGCATTACTGATGTTGATTATCAGCCTCACATTCGATGCGCATGCAGTGCGCATCGTGTTCCGAAAGCCGTCACGGCAGTTGTTGGCATTGGGGCTGGTCTATGGGCCTATGTCGATTGCCGGGTGGCTAACGGGCCGTCTATTTTTTGGAAGCGGCCCGCTGGCTGCTGGCCAAACCTTGCTCGGCACGCTGCCGACAGATGTGTCTTCTCCTCTTTTGGTACTGATGGCGAAAGGCAATGTGGCGCTTGCCGCTGTTTTCAACGCAGTCAACACCGCGTTATGTCCGTTTATTGTTCCCTTCCTGTTTTTATGGCTCACCGGCCTTCAGTTAGACGTGCCGCTTGGATCAATTATTCTTGAATTAACACTAATCGTGCTTCTTCCTACCGTGATTGGGGTCAGCTTGCGTACAAGGTTCTCGGCTTTCTTTGCACGGCATGATTCAGCGTATGCAGGGATAGGGTCGATTCTGTATCTGCTGATCCTACTCGCCGTGGTCGGGCCGAATGCCACCACGATCATTGGCTATGGCTGGTATGCGTTTGTGATTGCGGGCGCGGCCCTGTGCCTCAATTTGATTGGGTACCTGGTAGGTATGTCCTCACGGTTACTCACCTCTGATCGCAAAGAGGTGATTACCTATCTTTTCACGGTCAGTAAAAAGGAATTCAGCATCGCTGCAGCGTTTGTCGCTGCTTCTGGCTTGCCATCAGAGATCGCAATTCCAGCCGCTTTTTTTGCCGTGATTCAAATGATCACTTCGCCCATCGCAGCGAAGATCCTCGCCCGCCACTGAAGGGATGGCCGTATCGGCTCTTCGTCAGAAGAGCAACCTGCACACGGGGTGTACAGGTTGCTCTTAGCGACAAAACAGACACCGCTACTCATAAAGGTGGCAAATAGTACCTATGCTAAGTCACTGCGACCAATACTGACCTTGCTAAAAGCATTTAACACAGAGGCTTCGCAGGGTATCTGTTCCTTTTTGGATTTAGGGTGCTTGAACGTATCGGCGAATCCTGGGCAGTGACCAACTAGTTTTTGGACAACACCTTCTACGTGCCGCACGTTAGACAGCACTTGGCGTAACCACTGCTCGAAGCTGCCTTGGTGGCTCAGCGTGAAGACTAAACCTTTATAGGAAGGAGGCTTGGATGCCTCCTCGCTACCGCCAGCTCTGGGTTTTGGAGGGCGTCGTTGGATCTCCATGAGATAGAGCGTTTGATCTAACACATGCACCCGAACGACGAGCACCCCGCGAGGTACCTTGGTCTGAGTATCAATGTAAACCCAATTAGCGACTGACGTTTCCACCTCCTCGTCTATTTCGAAAGGTTCGAGGCTGATCAACCGAGGGTCGGGGGAAGTGCTAAAGCCGTCTTCAAAGGTAAACCAGCTAACGCCACGAATCGTTTCGGGATAGGCCGATTGCAAATAGAGAAGCGCATTCCACATATCACGTAGAAAGCCCTGTGATTCCAGTGTAATAGGAGCATGAATAGAGGCCTGTCCGACCCCTTTTCCTGATCCATGCGGCTCCCCAGTGGAGAAAATAGTTTCGTCACCCGGAACGGGGACGCCTCGTGTATCGGGCACATTTTTTCGAGTATATCGTTTATCCAAGACGGCGCGAGGCTTACCTAAAATAACGAATTCGTCCTCAGGAAGGTCTAGCCAAGAAGAGCCATGGTCGGGCTCTTCATCATCCGTCAGGTCAATGACATCGGGGATGTCTTGAAGCTGATGATAGGGAAATTGAGTGGGAGCATCATCGCCATCGGTGGCTGGTACTGTCGTTGACTTCTCTCTTTCGCGGTGGATCGTGGCACCATCGGGCTGCGTACAGCCTAATATCTGCAAGCCTAGGAATGTGTTGCCACCATCAATTGGAACGCCAGAAACAGAGATTTCCCCGCTGCCTTGAAACCATGGGGTGGCTTTTAAAAGCATCTCATCTGGCGTGGAGCTGGTTTCAAATTGTGAATATATATATTTTGCAGCGCGCTTGGCATACGGATCGTACAACATATGCGCGAGCAAAATGGCATCGTGTTTATGAACATGATAGGTAAATTTGACAGGCCACGTACCTGGGGATGCAGGCGCATCAAGCGGTCGATAAAGACGTTTTTTGACTTCTTCCCAAGGGTAAGTGGCGAGCACTCGCTTGATTTCAGAAGATCGGCCGTAAACGCGAATAAAAAATTCTGTGCAAGGGATGAGCAAGTGTTTGCCATCTGGAAGGTCAAATTCAATCAGGTATGTTTTGTGCTGATTTTTCTGGGGTAAGTAGTTCGAGTCATGAAAAGCGGTATAGAGGCTTCGTCCTGATTGTCGTAAATCATCTAAGGTGACAATTCGCCAGCCGCCTGGAGAAAAAGAAACGGAGAATTTTCTTTCCTCGTAGGCAATACGCGAGCTACTCACGCCCTTTTCCCATACTGACCCTATTCTCAATAGCCCAAGATGCGTTAAGACAGTCTCACGTCTCATCACGCCTCCTAAGTTATTTTCATGGTCGATGGTTCTTAAGAAGATATGGATTTTAGGGACGCTTCGTAAGCGATTGTTCTTAAATATAGGCCCGTACCACCAAACGACCAAGCGCTCTGCCTCGTTTTTTAGGGTGCCATCATGGAAGCTAAAGGTTCTGGATTGTTTAAGAGAAACGGTCACAAAGGCGCACTCTATGTAAACTCAACATAGAGATTGTCGCAGCAATTATTGTTTAGTCGCAACAATTGTTGGAAATGACACCAGTACACGTGATCCGTACTTTTAGTGCGCTCAGCGAAGATGGGCTGGTGTTTCGCGACCGCCATCATGTCTCAATCCCCAACCTTGAAGCGCTGGCCACGGAAGGGGAATTTGATGACTGCTACCTTACCGATAATGTCAGGCCGTTATTTGACGAGTGATGCCAGCGGCTAGCCGCACTTTGACCAGCCGCACCCGGCATAACAGGTTGGGCAGCCATCCATCATGATCAAATCACCCCGACACTCAGGGCACGTGCCTACCGTAGCGGGGCCACCGCTTGCTTCACCAGAAGACGATGCGCCGGCAGAGTCTTCAGCCGCCGGGGGCTCCTCCGGCTGCCAGGCATGTCCATGCTGCATGCGGTGCGCATAGCGTGCAACCAGCGTCTCCACCGGCACTTGGTGGCCGTCCTGATCCAGAAAGCCACGCCGATAGAGAATCTGCTGAATCGACCAAGCAATCGCCGCCACTTCCGAGTCGTGAAACATAGGCTTGTTCCAGCGATTCATGCCACAGCGTACCAAGCCTTTGTCCCAGGCGACTTTGCGCAGGTCTGCCACGGCTTGAGTGACATAGCCCCCACGCGCTGCAAGCGACAGGCTGCGCATGGTCGCAGTAATCCACTGGTGCTCGCTGGAGAGCTGGCCCGAGGGAAAGAAGAACTCCACCGGACGCTCAATCACCACACGCTGGCCGCCAATCACGCCTTCCACTGGCATAAACGAGACCAGCAAGTAGACCTTCTTGCGCCCTTCAGCCCCCACATAAGAGATTTTTTCAGACACTGCTTCCAGTGTGCCTTCCGGGCGCGATGGAATGCGGACCGTTAATGGGTCTTCATCTGGTAGCTCCGGTGCAGGCGCGGGCTGCCCTTGTTGCTTAATACGGTAACCGACAATTTTCGACGTAATTTCAACCGCCATAACGTACTCCCCAGTTCTTTAGACAGCTCATCAAGCTAAGCCTTGCTTGCGCTTACGATTACCATTTGCCGTAGGTGCCCTCTTTCAAGGCATCAAACAGGTTAGCGGCGTTATGCTCTTCACCGTCGTAAAGCACCTTCTCATCGCCGGTTAGCTCAAGGGTTTCACCATTTTCCAGCTCAAACACATAGGTGGTGTTTTTCAGGTCATCCTCACGCACCAACACGCCTTGGAAGGCTTCCGGGTTAAAGCGGAAGGTAGTGCAACCTTTCAAACGGCTCTCGTAGGCCTGCAGATAGAGGTCTTGGAACTGCTCAAAGGGGAACTCGGTGGGTACATTGACCGTTTTGGAAATCGCCGAGTCCACCCACTGCTGAGCTGCCGCTTGAACGGCGACGTGCTGCTCGGGAGTGACCGCGTCAGCGGTAATAAAGTAATCCGGCAGATCGCTCTCTACCGCATCGGCAGCGATAAAGTGGCGGTAGGCCGCTAGTTCAAACGACACGACCTCCACCTGCTCCTTGGTCTTTTTACCGGACTGAATGATGTTGCGGAAATAGCGATGGGAGAACGACGGCTCGATCCCGTTAGAGGCGTTGTTGCCCATGGAGAGCGAGATGGTACCCGTGGGGGCAATCGAGCTGTGGTGGGTAAACCGCGCGCCGTGCTCGGCCAGCTGTGCCACCAGCTCCGGCTCAAGCTCGGCCACTTTGGCCATGTACTGGCTGTAGCGGGCGTGCAGAATCCGCCCCGGCACCTTGTCGCCTACCTCGTAGCCGTCGCTGGCGAGCTGAGGGCGCTCGCGCATCATCTTAGGCGTAATGGTGTGCTCCTCTTCAAGCACTGGCGCCATGCCCTTCTCTTTAGAAAGCTCCAGCGCCTGCTTCCACCCTTCCAACGCCAAATGACGACTGACCTCTTCAGTGAACGTCAGCGACGCCTGAGAGCCGTAGGGAATTTTCAGCATGGTCAGGGTCGAACCAAGACCTAAAAAGCCCATGCCGTGGCGGCGTTTGGCTTCAATTTCGCGCTGTTGCTGGGGGAGCGGCAGGCCAGCAATTTCCACCACGTTGTCGAGCATACGGGTGAAAATCGCCACGACTTTACGGTAGCGCTCCCAATCAAACCGCGGCTCGGCGCTAAACGGTTCGATCACAAACTTGGTCAGGTTGACCGAGCCCAGCAGGCAAGCGCCCTCTGGCGGTAGTGGCTGCTCGCCGCAGGGGTTAGTCGCGCGGATATCTTCGCAGAACCAGTTGTTGTTCATGCGGTTGACTTGATCGATTAGGATAAAGCCCGGCTCGGCGTAGTCGTAGGTGGAGGACATAATCGTGTCCCACAACTCGCGAGCTTTAATCACCTCGACAACACGGCAGGCCACGCGCCCTTCGGCATCCACCGTGTAGCCCTCTTCCACCACCGGCCAGTCGCGGTAAATCACCTCTTCGACGCTCACATCCTCTTTCTCACCAGGATGCAGTGGGAAGGCCAGCGGCCAATCGGCGTTGTGCTTCACCGCTTCCATAAACTCATCGGTAATGAGTAGGCTCAGGTTAAATTGACGCAGCCGCCCTGCTTCGCGCTTGGCTTGAATAAACTCGCGCACGTCCGGGTGCCCCACATCGAAGGTACCCATCTGGGCACCGCGACGGCCTCCGGCCGAGGCCACGGTGAAGCACATCTTGTCGTAGATATCCATAAACGCCAGCGGGCCATTGGTGCCCGCTCCTGCGCCAAACACAAAGGCACCTTTATGGCGCAGGGTCGAGAAGTCGTAGCCAATACCGGCGCCCGACTTCAATGTCATACCCGCATCGACCACGGAGTCGAGGATATCGCGCATAGAGTCACGAATAGTGCGAGAAACGGTGCAATTAATCAGACTGACGGCGGGCTTGTAGGCTTCGGCTCCCGCATTAGAGAGAATTCGCCCAGCGGGAATAGCACCATTTTCCAGCGCCCAGCGAAATTTGGGTAGCCACTCATCGGCCTTTTCACCCTCTACGGCAGCTAGGGCCCGGGCCACGCGCTCAAAGGTCGCTGCGACATCTTGATCCACCGGTTGGCCATGACGATCTTTTAACCGATATTTGGCATCCCAGATTTCCCTAGATGGAGCCTGCATAGGGACTTCACTGGATGTCTTCATCGCCTTGGCTGCGGTACTCATGTTCACGAAACTCCTTCACGATGGGTAGCGATCGCGCTAAAAAACGGGCCGATTATACGCGGCATCGTAGGGGAGTATAGCCCCGAATTTCTACTATATGGGCCGTTTTTTTGATGCCAACAACACTAGATATAGAAAAATCAGCACCTTGCCCTTTTGCTTATTCCCAACACGCTATAGGCTTAAAGTTTTCGATGACGATACGACCTATGAACTTCCTGAAAACATCAACTTTCGCCGTCACCGCCATGCTGCTTGTCACAGCTCCCCTTTCATTGGCCGCTACATTTAATGTGGAAACAGTGGCTACCCATGGGCACTGGCAATCCATGGCGCTGACCCTAGGAGAAGAGCGCCACTTTCGTGCTGTAGAGACCCACAGCTACTCCGATGCCACGCTAAGCATAAATGCTACTCAAGGAGTCTGTGATTTACCGTGGCTGGAGATGCGCGTCACCCTAGCGCAGCAGCAGGGTGAGAGCCGAGCGGTGAATCTGGTACCCACTCGGCTGCGGATTGGTGACAACCCGATTGTCGATACCATGGCGGAGTTTATTACCGAGCGGGGCGATGACGGCTTTTATGCCCATTTTTATTTGAGCGATATGGAGACGCTGATCGCTGAGATGCAGTCGGGCGAGCAGCTGTTTTTAGGATTTGACCAGGGTGAGCAGGAACCGTGGTACATGACCTTTAGTTTGGAAGGTGCTGGCGATGCCATTCAACGCATGCAGTCGCTGTGTAGCGGCGCCTCTATCACAGAGGCACCTGCTCCTCCGGGTTAAGCGCACGCTCTTCCGCAACCTCTACTCGATTACGGCCGCTGTGCTTGGCTTGATACATAGCGGCATCGGCCCGGGCCATCAGCGTTTTACAGCTGTCAGTAGCGAATGATGCTTCGACACGAAGATAGCCTCGAGATATCTCTTTACCCCTTGACCTGTTGCTTCAGCAACAGCTCAACGCGTCGGTTGGCAGCTCGCCCTTCCGCAGTAGCATTACTTTCCATGGGTTGGGTGTCGGCATAGCCGACGGCCCGCATACGTGAAATGGCAATACCTTGCCGCTCTAACTGGCGTACCACTGCGATAGCTCGTCCCACTGAGAGTTCCCAGTTAGACGGAAACCGAGCGGTCGCGATCGGCACATTATCGGTGTGGCCCTCAACGGAAATTTGACCATCAAAAGCCTGTAGCACCGGAGAGAGCCGTTCTAACACAACTTGCCCCTGGGGCGTTAGCACATCATTGCCACTGGGAAATAAAAGGCTATCGTCAATACGTAGCGTAACGCCCTCTTGCCCCTGGGAGACACTCACTCCAGGGATATCAAGCCCTGCCATTTGGGGATGTAAGCCATCGTGGCGGGGAAGTATTCCTGTGGCTAGGCTAGCCAATGGCAGTGACGTAACGGCATTCGAGGGATCCATGATACTGCTTTCACTCCCTTCGCCACCGCCGGATGGCGTAAGCGCCAACAGCAGTACAAACAGGGTAATCAGCAGCGTCAATACATCCAGGTAACTGGTCAGCCAGCTCTCGTCACTCTCCCCCACTTCGGCGGGAAGCTCCAAAGCATGCCGTGAGTCGCGGTCGAGCATGGCGCTACCCTTTTAATGCGGAACCCATATCGGGCCGAGGCTTAACGTTCGAGTCACGAATTTCGTCGTGGTAATTCGCTACGAAGGAGTTAAGCGTCTCTTCAATAAACGATGGCAGACGGCGCTTGGTAATTAGCGAAATGCCTTCCAGCACCATGTTCATAGTGATAAGGCGCTCTTCCGTACGCCGCTCTAGCTTCACGGCAATCGGTTTAAACACCAAATTGGCCAACAGGATGCCATAGAAAGTAGTCAACAGCGCCACTGCCATCCGGGGCCCAATTACTTCCAGGTCACCCGCATCCATCACTTCGAGCATGTTGACCAAGCCTACCAAAGTACCAATCATGCCAAAGGCCGGTGCATAGGTGGCCATGGTGCGGAAAATTTGGGCTTCAGCATGCTCGCGGGCTTTCAGCCGCGCAATACGCCAGCGCAGCATGTCGAAGATTTCATCCTCTTTTGTATTCGCAATGACCAGTTGAATACCGGTGCGCAAAAACGGATTACGGGTATGTTCCAGTTCTTTCTCAACCGCTCTAACATCCCCCTTAAACCAAAGGCGCGACATGGAAACCAACTCATTGATGTCATCTCGCACATAGGTGTTTTCACGGCGGAAAACTAAACCAACCAGACGCACCACACGCAGCACTTCTTTCAGCGGATAGCTGATAAACGTGGCCGCCAGCGTGCCAGTGACCACAATGGCAAGCCCCGGTAAGTTAATAAAGCTCTCGGGAGACTCTGCGGTAAAAAATAAAACGCTTACCAACAACAGCATGCTGGCAAATATACCGATCAGCGTAGATGGATTCATCAACGGCTCCTCGCCGGTTATGGTTAGTGAGTGAGAGGATTAATTAGTCTCATGTAGGCGAGCACGCAGCCGACTCACCGCCTGGCTGTGAAGCTGTGAAACCCGTGATTCGGTGACACCGAGCACAGCGCCCACTTCTTTTAGATTCATCTCTTCTTGGTAATACAGCGCCATTAGCAGCTTCTCGCGCTCGGGCAGTGCTTCAATGGCGTCGATCAGCGTTTGCCGCTGCTGTTCATCCAATAATTGTTCAAACGGCTGTCGGTGAGTGTCGTCCCCCGCAGGCTCGCCGCCATCCGCAATGAGCTCTTCGAACGGCAATAATTTCCCGCTATTGGTATCGTTGAGCAGTTGCTGGTAATCACTTAGCGGCATCTCCAGTTCACGGGCAATCTCCCCCTCTTCCGGGGGGCGCCCCAGCTGCTGCTCTAAACGACGCACAGCATCATCTACCGCCCGTGCCGAGCGGCGTACGCTGCGGGGCAGCCAGTCACGAGTGCGCAGCTCGTCCATCATCGCGCCACGGATGCGCTGGCTTGCAAAGGTAGCAAATGTTGCTCCTTGGGCAGCATCAAAGCGCCCTAATGCCTCTAACAAGCCCACCATACCCGCCTGGATCAGATCATCCAGCTCAATACTCGCGGGCAACCTTACCTGCAGCGTTAAGGCCTGACGTCTCACCAGTGGCATGTATTGAGTTAACAGCTCACTCTGTTTGATCCTGCCTTGTGCTGTATACATCCTCGTGCCTCGCGGCTTAACAACCTTTACTGATAGTTCACGATCACTTGTAACCCCTGTACTCGCACAGGGCGTTGCCCTGGCTGCAGCGTAAACCGAAAGTACAGCGGTGCGCTCGCCAACATTCCCGATAGAGCGGTCGTGCTACCGCGCATGCCTGATAGTGCAACACAGCGTTCAGGATGACATAGCCAAGCGTTCACAGGCGTTCCCGGCGGTGATTCAAAGCGCCATTGAATTCGCGACAGCACAGCATTACGCAGTGGGACGCCCGCTGGCGGGGTTATCGCCTGGCTGCTGCTGGTACGGTCGCTCATTGCTACCATCACACTAGGCACTTGGCTGCTCCAACTGCCGGTTGCGGCCTGCGTATTCAACGCGAAAAGCCATAACCCTGCTACTAGCCCTAAACAGCCCATTTTTCTTACTGTTAACAACTTTGCAGGTTTTATCAACGCCTCAATAGCCATCTGCTTAGCGTTACTTACCCAACTCGCCAAACTCTGCATAACTCTCCCCTTGAGCGACACATGCACCCTGGCCCGCCGCTAGCGCGCCAGCAGCAGAAGCTCAATATCTAAATAACGAGCGGAAGCATTGCCCAAATTATCCAGCAACCCCCGGCGCGGCAGGTGGGGTTCATGAAGGGCTAGAAGACGCCGCGGACCACCATGCTCGCGTAATTGGCGCAACACTCGGTACATGGTGGCAAAGGCGTCAGCATCACTGTTGATCCACAACGCCCAGCGTGAGTAACGCTCGGCTAAGTCAGTCAGCGAGGCGCTGTCAGGCATGACAATATGAACATCCCAATCCTGTGGGTCACCTGCCCATTGCCTCCCAAGGGCCGACCATTGCCCCAGCCGACCTCGCACTTTGTCCACCTGCGCTGCGCCAGCATGAGGTAAGCCTACTACCACTAACGTTTTTTTCGGTCTTGGAGGCGCCACGGTGGCAGGCTCGGCAGCAGCAGCTACCGTCGGTGCCATGGCCTCCTGGGTATACGCGGCGGCTTCCTCTTCGTTAACGGGTGCGGCAGGCACTGTCTCGTCACTTTCCACGTTATGGCCGACTTCATCAGCACCGCGCTGCTGGCGCTGTAAATCGGCCCATTTGCGCAGGCCAGCCGCCTGATCCTGGCCACTCATACCACGCCCTCACGACTGACGCTACCTAGCTGACGAATGGCATCGCGCGCCATCAGAACGTGTACTAATGCATCAAGCAGTGCCGTATCACGCCGCTTGCGCTGGGTTCCTAACAAGCGCAGCAAATCGGCTCGCAGGGCCTGAGCGTCCTCATCGTCAACGATATCTAGATGGCCAGCTACTGCAGCCGCGCCGCTGGCCATCAGCAGGCGCAGCTCGCTGCTGACATCACCCCCATCGGCCTCTTTAAGCTGCTGCCAAGCACGCTTGGTGAGCGATGCCAGTCCGTCACTCTGCAGTTGAGTGATTAAAAGCGTTAACACATCGCTGCCCAAACGTGCAGGCGTTAGCCAGTAGCGGCGCACGATTCGCTTAGTGCTTTCAGGGTCGCTTACCTCACCGACCCACGCCAATACGGGGTTACCTGATACGTCCTGCGCTTCAACATAGGCGCTGGAAAGCTGCATGCTTTGCCCGCGGAAACGGATGCCCACGCTATGGGTTAAGGTGCTTTCTTGGAACAGGGAACGCAGGGTATAGCGCTCGCCCTGGCAGTATACCCGCTGGCTCGCGGGCACCATGCTGACCCACGTCAGATGCTGAGCGTTTAGCCAAGCCAGCGCCTCAGCGTCTGGCAGGGTAGGCAGCAGATGAACCGCAACATCTCCTGCACAACGCACCAAACGTGGCTGCCAGCCCGCTAGCTGACGGTGCTGAAGGCGAGTCAGTGCCAGCCAAGCACCTTGCTCATTCAAGGCAACATCTGGCATCGACCAGTCACAACCTCGCTCGTTGCGGCGGGGCGACCAAACCACCCCTAACGCGTCACGAGTGGTGGAGGCTCCGGCTAACAGCTCATCTAGGCGCTGGTCTTGTATCACCCCCGGCAACGCTGCGATGTCCCAGGCGGCTTCCAAGCGGTGAAAATCGACGACACGCTGACGCAAGCGGGTTAACACCGAGGAGAGCCTGCGCCCCTGCCCTAACACATCCCGCGACCAGCGTGGCAAGCTGAGTGGGGCTGTTTCAGCACGCGCGCTACTCGAAACGTTGGCCGACAGTGCTTGATCAATCAGTGCGGGTGGTGTCGCGACCACCATATCTTCTGGCACCTGCTGGCCATAGGAGCCAAACAGCACCCTCATACCGTGGCGCATGACGATGTCTAATACCGGCGCAAGCCGCCCAGCTTCGTCTTGCTTCGTGATGATACAGTCGTCTAACTCGGCACCTGCAGCTCTCGCCGCTTGGCGGTAGCGCAATACGACTTCTTCTAGCGTTTCCGGCTGACTGGCGGCGTTGAGCAACAGCACCAGACGCACGGTGGACTTCCCACCCTGTAAATGGGCGATCTGTTCAATCACCCGCTGATCCCGCTGGCTCATCCCCACGGTATCAATAATCACCCACTGCTTACCTTGTAGCCGACCAACCAATTCATCAATCGGCTGTTCAGCGTCTAGGGCATACATGGGCGTATCCAAGAGCCGTGCATAAATGCGCAGCTGCTCATGAGCGCCGATACGGAAGCTATCGGTGGTCACTAGCGCCACTGGGCGAGTGCCGTGGCGCATCACAAAGCGTGCCGCAAGCTTCGCAGTAGTGGTCGTTTTACCCACCCCAGTGGGGCCAACCAATGCGACGATGCCCGTTTGATCAAAGAAGCTCTCTTCGTGCTGCAGCACGTTAAGCCGTGCCATTAACTGCTCACGCAGCCAGTTAAGCGGCGCGTCGTTAGTAGCCTCGAGCGCGCTCAACTCATCTGGCAATGCTTCCAGCACCTCTTCGCTCAGCTCTGTACTGAAGCCAACCCGGGCCATCAACTGCCGTAGGTGCTCGTAGGCGGTGTCTGCACCGCTTTGAGTCGTTGGCAACGGCTGGCGGCGGGCCAGTAGTTCGCGCATATCTTGCATTTCCCGAAGCAGACGCTCACTCATCGCCTCTAGGGGGTCTGGTTGCTTTGGCAGTGAAAAGACAGGCGCTGGCGCGGGGCTAGCCTTCGGCTCCTCCGCTGGCGTCGTCGGCGACGGGTCGAACTGGTCAACGGCGTCATCCGCCATGGCGAGAATTTCAACGCCGCCTTCGGTGCGACGGTTGGCGACAATAAGTGCATCATCACCTAACACTTCGCGCACTTGGCGCATTACGTCGCGGCTATTTGCTCCGACAAAACGTCTAACGCTCATGTTTCACCTGTTGCCAAAACGTAAAAGGCTATTACCGCTCGAAGTGTGGCCATTAGCGACCACCCACCAGCGTGGTAACGCGCAGGGTGCGGTCGTCGGGAATTTCCGCTTGAGACATCACCACTAAGTGGCGCATGCGGCGGCGCAGGAAGCGCGACAACACGGCCCGTAGCGAGTGCTGAACCACCAGCACAGGCGCTTCACCACTGCCTTCATGTTTCTCTAACGCTTGCTGCGCTTGATTCATCAAGGTATCCGCCAGCCCTGGCTCCATCGCACCATTGCCGTTCATTGCTTGCAACAAGACTTGCTCTAACTGCGCATCCAGCCCCATCACATGCAGCGTATCTTGGCCCGCGAACCACTGCTGGGTAATGGCCCTGCCCAGCGCAATACGCACCAGAGCCGTTAGCTCGTTGGGGTCTTTCTGCTGACCCGCATGCTCTGCCAAGGTGTCCAGCACGGTACGCATATCACGAATCGAGACATCCTCATCCAGTAGGTTCTGCAAAATGCGCTGCAGCACGGTGAGGGAGATGGACTTCGGCACTACTTCTTCGACCAGCGATTTTTGATCTTCGCCCAACTTGTCCAGCAGCTTTTGAACCTCCTGGCGGCCCAGCAGTTCAGGCGAGTGACGGTGCAGCAGATGGTTAAGGTGCGTGGCGATGACCGTACTGGCATCCACGACCGTGTACCCGTATACCTGAGCATGCTCCCGTTGGTTAGCGTCAATCCATACTGCTGGCAAGCCAAAGGCAGGGTCTTGGGTCGGTGTACCCTGAAGCTCCCCCGAGACCTGACCAGGATCAATGGCTAGCCATTTACCGGCCTGCGCCTCAGCGCGGCCAATTTCCGCTCCCTTCATGGAGAGCACATAGGTATTGGGTGGTAGTTCTAAGTTATCGCGAATGTGCACCACGGGCGGCAGGAAGCCCACTTCCTGGGCAAACTTCTTGCGTACGCTTTTAATACGGTCCAGCAGTTCACCCTTCTGCCGGGAATCCACCAAGGGGATCAAGCGATGCCCCACCTCTAAACCAAGCATGTCTACCAGTTGAACATCTTCCCAACTGGCTTCAGGTGTTTCCTGGATGGGCGGTGGTGCTGCAGAGATCTCTTCCTTAACCAACGTCTGCTCTTTTCTACGCATTAGATACCAGGCTAGGCCGCCCAGCAGCGCCGTGAAAATAAGGAAAACGAGGTTGGGCATACCGGGAACAAGGCCTAGCAGGCCCATTACCATGGCCGCCAAGATCATTACTTGAGGGTTCACAAACAGTTGGCTGATCATCTGCTGACCAACATCCTGCTCGGTGTTGACGCGTGAAACAGTCACACCTGCCGCCGTAGAGATCACCAGCGCCGGAATCTGGGCAACCAAGCCATCACCAATCGTTAGCAGCGTATAAGTGCGGGCAGCATCGGCAAACCCCAGGTCGTGTTGCATCATACCAATCAGTAGGCCGCCGATAATATTAACCACCATGATAACCAGGCCTGCCACGGCATCACCGCGGACGAATTTACTGGCACCGTCCATTGAGCCATAAAAATCCGCTTCCTGGGCAACCTCGGCACGGCGCTTTTTCGCTTCGTCCTCACCAATCAGGCCAGCGTTCAGGTCGGCATCAATCGCCATCTGCTTGCCGGGCATAGCGTCAAGCACGAAGCGGGCCCCTACCTCGGCAATACGCCCAGCCCCCTTGGTGATTACCATAAAGTTGATAATCACCAGGATGAGGAACACGACCAAGCCTACCGCGAAATTACCGCCTACCAGGAAGGTGCCGAAGGCCTCAATGACCTTGCCCGCCGCATCGCCGCCTTCGTGGCCTTCCATCAATACCACACGGGTCGAGGCGACGTTCAGCGAAAGACGCAGCAACGTGGTAAACAGCAGCACGGCCGGAAACGCGGCAAAGTCCAGCGGCTTCTCGGCGAACATGCTGACCAACAACACCATAATCGATAGCGCAATATTGAAAGTGAACAGCAGATCCAGCGCGAACGGCGGAAGGGGCAGAATCATCATGCCCAGAATCATTAAAATCAGCAGCGGACCGGCGAGCAGCTTCATGCTCACATCGTTCATCCAGTTACGCTGATTGATCAACTGGCTTAAGCCTTTCATGGTTGCGCCTCATTGCCATCGGCACGACGGCCGGGACTATCCATTTCCGGGGGTACCGGTAAATTATCGGGTGTGGGGGGCACCTCGCCTCCTTGTTGTGCAACATGTTTCAGGCGGTAGGCCCAGGCCATCACTTCGGCCACGGCAGTGTACAGTTCGGCGGGCACTTCAGCTTCTAAGTCGACATGATGATACAGGGCGCGCGCCAGAGGTGCTGCC
The DNA here is from genome assembly GCF_056857535.1 of Vreelandella sp. L-25. Lineage (NCBI taxonomy): Bacteria > Pseudomonadati > Pseudomonadota > Gammaproteobacteria > Oceanospirillales > Halomonadaceae > Vreelandella > Vreelandella sp. L-25. Next base: position 46,052 of record NZ_JBSXNH010000058.1, on the reverse strand, counting down.
TCCAAGCGCGGAACACCTGCTTCCTCGCCAATCTCACGGATTCGAGCGGCAACAGCATCGGCCCCTTTGGCCACCAACCGAGGAGCCCCCATACGCCCCTCCTGGTAAACCAGCGCCACTGCATAGTGGGTTGGGTTGGTAATAATGACATCAGCTTCAGGTACTTTGCTCATCATGCGCCCGCGGGCCATGGCCTGCTGCTGCTGGCGAATACGGCCCTTCACATGGGGGTCGCCCTCAGAGTCTTTATGCTCTTGCTTCACCTCTTCTTTGGTCATACGCAGCTGTTTGGCGTTATTCCACAGCTGAAATGGGACATCAATGAGAATAACCACGATCAGTGACAGGACGATGAGGCCCGCCACCAGCGCTGCCATATTCAGCGCACTGACCAGTCCCTGCTGCACGGGCTGGTCCATTAGCCCCATAAATTTGCCAATATTAAAATATAAAAAGCCAGCTGCCACACCGCCCACCAAGATGGACTTAGCAATCGCCTTAGCCAGCTCAGCAAGGGCCTGAACAGAAAATATCCTTTTTAACCCTTTCACTGGGTTTAATTTTGAAAATTTAGGCTGCAACGATTTTGAAGAGATTAACCAGCCACCTAGCAGTGCCGGTGCAACCAGTGCAATCACCGTGAGCAGTAAAAATAAGGGAAGCATAGCGATGAGGGTTCGCTGGCCAAGATCCAGCGCATTCACCAACATAGGCGTGCTTTCCATGGCATGGCGGCGCTCAAATAAAAACGCCTGCTCCATCACCATCCCAAGCTGGTCATAGAGCATTTGCCCCATACCCCACAACCCCATCACCCCACCCAGCAGCATCATGAAGGTAGTTAGTTCGCGGGATCGAGGCACCTGACCCTCTTCGCGGGCTTTATCTAATCGCCTGGGCGTGGCCTCTTCGGTTTTTTCCTGATCGCTGTCGTTATCTGCCATGCTGTTATCCGGCTGACGAGTGGCCAGTTGACCAAAATAAGGCATACCATAAACTCAGCCGCCCTAAAGGACGGCTGAACAGTCTACCTATTTTGCCAGATGCAGCGGCTTACAATGAGCTAATAACCCAGCATTAAAAGCCTAATTCGTCCAATAAGTCGTCTACCTGATCCTGGCCGGTAACGATATCAGGGGCGTTCTCTTTCACCTGCGGCCCATTAAGAAGATCTTCATTGCGGCGAGCTTTCTCATTTTTCCACTGATCTTCGGCCTTGCGCTGCATCGTTTCACGAGCTTCAACACCGGGAACATTGTCGATGAGTACCTGTACCAGCTGATGCTCGATCTCACGGATCACATCCATCATTTTCTTGATGACTTGACCGGTAAGATCCTGGAAATCCTGTGCCATCATAATGTCCATCAGCTCCTTGTTGGTCGCTGAGGTAATTTCTGGCACGTCGCTCAGGTAGGTGCGCGTCTCTTTTACCAACACCTTTGCGTCGTCTAGCTCTTTTGGTGCTTCGAACCACTCGGCCCAACGCTTGTCGAGTGCTTCCGCACGCTCAGAGAGCTGATCTTGCAGCGGCTGCGCACGATCAATGGCGTTCAACGCCCTGTCTGCAGCCTGCTCGGTCATCGTCGCCACGTAGTGCAGCCGGTCACGGGCGTCGGGGATCGCTTCAGCGGCCTTTTCAATCTCTTTGTCTAAGCCCAACTCGCGCATATTGTCACGCAGCATGCGGGTAAGCTTACCAATACGAAAGATAAGGTCTTCTGCGGCTTCTTCAGACAGTTGGGCAGAACCACCCTGCTCATTCTGACTCATTGTGTTGTCTCCTCGTTAACCGAGCGCCTTGGCTCAGCCGCGTCATTTACCCATTTTCTCGAAGATTTTATTCAGCTTCTCTTCTAGGGTCGCGGCAGTGAACGGTTTGACGACATAACCATTGGCACCCGCTTGTGCGGCAGCAATAATATTCTCTTTCTTTGCTTCGGCCGTTACCATCAGTACTGGCAAGTCTTTTAGCGCATTGTCCTGGCGAATCTCTTTCAGCATTTCCAGGCCATCTAGGTTGGGCATGTTCCAGTCGGAAACCACAAACTCAAAATTGCCCGCGCGCAATTTATTAAGCGCATCTTGACCATCTTCGGCTTCTTCAACATTAGTGAAGCCCAGCTCTTTCAACAGGCTACGTACGATCCGGCGCATAGTGGGAAAATCGTCTACTACCAAGAAACTCATGTTCTTATCAGCCATTGGTCATCCTCTCAATAACGACATCTATAGGGTGACTGGGAATTCAGTCAGGGTTAAAATTCTTCCCACTCTTCGTGGTGCTGCTGGGCAGTTGCTCGACGATTCGGCGGTAAAGCCGTTGACTGAGCAGCAGACGCCTTAGGAACCGACGTGTGCGATGCTGATACACGCGTAGGTAACGCATGTGATGCCTGCTGAGCACTTAGCACCTGAAAGACCGCGACCGCCTCTTCTAAGCGATTTGCTTGCTCTTCTAGTGAAGCGGCCGCTGCGGTTGCCTGCTGGACCAACGCGGCATTTTGCTGAGTCACCTGGTCCATTTGCCCCACTGCCTGACTCACCTGCTCAATACCGTCGCTCTGCTCTTGGGACGCCGCTGAAATCTCATCCATGATATCTGTAACCCGGCGCACCGCGGTGACGACTTCCGTCATTGTCTGGCCCGCCTTTTCTACCAGAGATGAACCCTGGTTGATCTGACTAACAGACGCCTCAATCAGCGTTTTAATCTCTTTTGCCGCATCCGCACTGCGGCTAGCGAGGTTACGCACTTCCCCGGCCACCACCGCAAACCCGCGCCCTTGCTCGCCAGCCCGCGCTGCCTCAACCGAAGCATTCAGTGCCAGAATATTGGTCTGAAACGCGATGGAATCGATCACATTAGTGATATCTGCCACTTTTTGAGAGCTGGTGGAGATACCGTGCATGGTTTGCACCACTTGTTCAACGACTTGACCACCCTGCTCTGCTGTGGTGGAAGCATCAGCGGCTAGCGTACTGGCCTGTCGAGCGTTGTCAGCATTCTGTTTCACGGTGGCTGTCATCTGCTCCATACTGGCCGCCGTTTGCTCAATGGACGCTGCCTGCTGCTCAGTACGCGATGAAAGATCAGCATTGCCGCTGGCGATTTCTCGGGTGCCGTGGTGAATCTCTCGACTCCCCTCGCGCACGCGTGCCACCGTTGCGCTAAGGTTTTGCTGCATGGTGGCCATAGCCGAAAATAAACGGCCAATTTCGTTTTTACCGGCCTCTGGCAGCGGCTGCGTTAAGTCTGCCTCGGCAATGCGATCAAGCCGCTGAACGGCATTGTTAAGTGGCGCAATGACTGTGCGGCGTAAACCGATATAAATGGCCAGCGTCACTATCAGCGCAAGGCCTACCGCTAGCGCGTTGATTAAGGTAAACAGCTCTCCCTGAGACTCAGCATCCACACGGATTGTATCAACACGCCCAAAACCATAATCGACGAAGGCATCAATACTTTCGGAGAGTGCGTTTAGTGGCTCGGCCAGTTCGCCTCGTAGCTGGTTAAACGTATTGATATCCATGAACTCAAAGCTAGCGTGTTGCTGCTTTACCAGATCAAGCACAGCGCGGAAGTTTTCATCGACAGCGCTTCCCAAAACTTCATCCCGTGCTGTACGCGGCGCGGCCTGATACTTCTCAAAGCGACGCTCGGCCCGTTCGATACGATTTGCCGCCACCTCTACCTGCTCATTAGATTGGCGAGTCTGCCCCACCATCAGTAAATTAGAGGCAGTCTCCATGGCTAGCATGGCTTGGTTGAGTAGAGAGTCGGCGCGGTTCAGCTCGTTAAGCTGTTCATTTCCAATAAGATTCAGCGTCGCTAAGTTACTCTGAGCATTACGGTCAGCCACGACGCCAAGCCCACCCACAACCAACATCAGCGTGACGAGGCAAGTTAGCGCCGTTACCACGGTCGAATGAATACTTAAATTGCGCAGTAAACGCGTCATTGTTATGGCTCCCCTTATTAATGCATGAACCAAGAAGGGTTTGACATTTCTTGGTACTTAAACGCGCTGCGCGCGCCCTGAAGCAGCAACCAGCGCCATAAGACGCGACGGTATATCGTCGAGTGCAACGACCTCGACCGCTCCCCCAACGGCAATCGCCTCGCGCGGCATACCAAAAACCACACAGGTCTCTTCATTTTGTGCGATCGTCGGCGCACCTGCTTGACGCATTTCTAATAGGCCTGCCGCGCCATCTTTTCCCATACCGGTCAGAATGACGCCGATGGCGTTTTTACCAGCATGCTTAGAAGCGGAGTGAAACAACACATCTACCGAGGGGCGATGGCGGTTAACCGGCGGTCCATCGTTTAGGCGGGCTACGTAGTTGGCGCCACTGCGGGCAAGCTCTAAGTGCTGGTCGCCAGGGGCAATATAGGCATGGCCTGGCAGAACCCGCTCACCGTCCGTGGCTTCCTTCACGGTAATACTACACAGTCGATCCAGGCGTTCTGCAAAAGAGCGCGTGAAGCCACCGGGCATATGCTGGGTAATTAAAATGGCAGGCGCATTGGCAGGTAAAGGTTCTAATACGGCACGGATTGCTTCAGTGCCGCCAGTAGAAGCACCAATAATAATGAGCTTCTCGCTGGATATCATGGGTGCTTTAAGCCGAGTGGGCGGCGGCGTGTTTTTATGGCGCGCCTGACGCGGACGCGAACGAGCTGCAGCACGCAATTTTTCAGCAATTTCGTTAGCATACTCCATCATACCGCTGCGAATACCCAGGCTTGGCTTCGCTACAAAATCCAGCGCACCGAGCTCCAGGGCGCGCAGGGTAATTTCAGAGCCGCTTTGGGTTAGCGACGACACCATCAGCACCGGCATAGGGCGCAATCGCATCAGCCGCTCAAGAAAATCGAGGCCGTCCATCCTCGGCATCTCGACATCAAGCGTCAGTACATCTGGGTTATGCTGCTTGATCAGATCTCGGGCAGCGATGGGGTCAGGCGCAACGGCGACAACTTCCATGTCTGGCTGTGAGTTAATGATTTCGGTCAGCAAATCACGAATCAGCGCCGAGTCATCGACGCACAACACTTTGATCTTGGCAGCGCTCAAAGCACGCCTCCTCTTACGGTATCCACCGCGGCATCACTCCCTGCTGGCAAACGCCCTCGCCGGAGCTTAGCTCACGTCTATTGTTCACTTATTGTTCACTTATTCGCGAGGGTATAAACCGTTTGCCCGCGCAACTTAAACGCATCGCTGATATACGAGAAGTTTTCGGAGTGTCCCGCAAATAGCAGACCATCCTGTTTCATCAGCGGTGCAAACCGCTTCAAAATCTTAGCTTGCGTCTCTTTGTCGAAATAAATCATGACATTACGACAAAATATTGCATCAAAAGGGCCTTTGATAGGCCACTGAGGGGCCAGCAAGTTCAGTGGCATAAACTCAACAAGTGCCGAGACTTCTGGGCGCACGCGGGCAAGCCCGATGTGATTGCCGGTACCTTTTTGAAAGAACCGCTTCACTCGCGCTTCGTCCAGTTTGCGCACTTGCTCCTGGGGATAAATCCCCTTACGTGCTTTCGCCAGTGCATCGGTATCAATGTCGGTAGCAATCACTTTGGCTTGGGAGGCTTTCGCGCCAAGTGTCTCTAGCAGCGTCATGGCAATCGAGTAGGGTTCCTCCCCCGTCGAGGCAGCTGAACACCAGATGGTTACCGGCTCCTGCTTATGCTTAACATGCTCTGCCAACAACGGGAAGTGATGCGACTCACGGAAGAAGGCGGTTAAGTTGGTGGTCAAAGCGTTGGTAAACGCCTCCCACTCTTTTGCGTCAGGCTGACGCTCCAACCGCGACAGGTAGTCAGTAAAGCGCGTCATGCCATGATGGCGCAGCCGCTTAGCTAAGCGGCTATAGACCATTTCGCGCTTATGCTCAGCTAATACAATACCAGCGCGCTGGTAAATCAGCTCTCGAATGCGCGCAAAATCAGCATCGGTCAGCACCAGATCTCGTTCGATCTGCCCACTAGACGTCCATTGGCCTGCGTCGCTACCCCGTTCGCGTTGGTCTGTCAAAACTCTTCCCACTCCTCTACAGAGGCCATTTGCCGTTTCTTAGTCGGCACAGGCGATGTGGCACTGCTGTTATGTGCAGACCCCGCTGGCAACACGTTTGCCTTTGGAGTTGCGGTCACAGGCGGCTGCAAGCCAGTGGCCGCTAGCGGGCTTTGGTTAAGTCGAAACGCTTCAACGGAAAGCGACAACAGTCCTGCTTGTTGCTCTAGGGCAACAGCTGCCCGTGCAGTTTCTTGAACGCGCAGAGCATTTTGCTGTGTTGCTTGATCCATTTCCGCAACGGCTTGGTTGACTTCCGTAATACCGCTGCTTTGTTCCGCAGAAGCCGCCGAGATGTCGCGCATAATATGACTAACGCTGCGTGCGGCTTCGGCAACCTCACTAATCGCTGCCTCAGCTTTTTCGACTAAGCCAGCGCCTACGCTCACTTCCTGGCTCGAATCGTCAATAAGTGTGCGAATTTCCTGCGCTGCTCCAGCACTACGCCCAGCAAGCTTACGCACCTCTTCGGCCACCACAGCGAAGCCACGACCATGCTCTCCCGCCCTGGCGGCTTCCACCGAGGCATTCAGAGCCAAGATATTGGTCTGAAACGCAATCGAATCGATGACGTTGATAATGTCGGTCATTTTCTGCGAGCTTTGTGTTATCCGCTGCATATTAGCGACCAGTTGTGTCATCAACTCCCCGGTTTGTGTAACCCTTGTTGCATTGTTATCGGCCAGTCGGCGCGCTTCTTGAGCATTATCGCTATTTTGCTTAACCGTGGTTGTCATCTCTTCCATACTGGAGGCCGTTTGCTGCAGCGAAGCTGCCTGCTGTTCAGTTCGCGTGGAGAGTGCTTCGTTGCCACTGGCAATGTCTTTAGCTGCAGGGGTGACTACGTCAATGCCACTTTTTACATCACTAATGATGTTGCTCAGGCTTTTACGCATGGTGTTGAGAGAGTCCATCAACTGACCAATTTCATCACGGCGTTTGGGCGGTACATGTGCCGCTAAATTGCCGCCTGCGATTTGCAACGTAAAACGTGACGCGTGCTTCAGTGGCGTAATAATAGAGCGCAGCGTTAGGACACTAATCAGTACCAGTAACAATAGTCCTGCACCTAATACACCAGCTTGTACGCTAAGCATGGCGGTTTGACCACGCTCGGCCTCTGCTGCCATTGCCTCCGCTGCTTCCTGCTTTTGAGCGATCAGTTGATTGACCATAGCGGATAGCTCCCGCCCCTCCTCGTTCATCACACTGATAACAGCATCCAGGCCGGTGAACGCTTGGTAAGTCTCTTCAGCCTGTAGCACGCTAGCCGCTTGGTTCATGCCTTCAGACAAAAAAGCTTGTAGCCGCTCGTTGAACGAAGTGGCCAACGGCGTCGTATTCACATCGCGACTGAAGTACGCCTGCCAGATATCAACGATTTGTGTAGCACTTCCCTCTATCGCTTCCCCCATCTCGAAACGCTGGTTAATCAGTTCCATGCGCTCAGGCTCAATCAGCGCCTGACGTGTTTGCGCAATCGTTTGATCAATTTGCTGAAGGCGAATAACATCCCTTAAGCCATCGTTATTTAGCTCACCCAATCGTTCGCCTGCCACATTAAGGCCATAAAGCCCCACGCCACCGCTCGCTACTAGCAGGGCCCCTGCCACGACCACCATGCCAACTAATTTGGCACGTATTGTGTCGAGACGAATGCGCTTAATGCGCTGTAACAAGCCCTTTTGGCGCACGCGCCCTTTATCCAAGTAGAGGCGCTTATTGCGCCCTTCTCGTATCTCTGCATAACGCTGTTCAGCCTGCGCAATCGCCTTGCGGGTCGCTTGCACCCGCACAGAGGTGTAACCAATTACTTGGTCGTTCTCTACAATCGGTGTGACGCTGGCGTCTACCCAGTAGTGGTCTCCATTCTTACAGCGATTTTTCACCAGCCCTCGCCATGTCTCCCCCGTCTGAACGGTTTTCCAGAGGTTCTCAAACGCAGGCGACGGCATATCTGGATGACGTACTAGGTTATGAGGCGCTCCTATCAGCTCTTCATGCTGATAGCCGCTAATCTCGATAAATGCTGGATTTGCGTAGGTTATGCGCCCTTTTAGATCAGTACGCGAAACGAGAAAATCGTCTTGTTTAAGCTCCACTTCCCGTTGAGTCACTGGCTGGTTATTACGCATCATGCTTCCTTATTGGTTATGTTTTAACGCGGTAATAGTTTGGTTCATTCCATGGCCAGAGCAGAGAGCGCCGAGTTAGAATTCTTCCCACTCTTCGGTCAGCGCTTGTGTTTTAGTGGCCGGTAGTCGCTGCGTTGGCGAGTGCGAAGGGGCGCTGATGACACGTTTTTGTGTGTCGGGCTGCCCACCACCTGCTACACGGAACCGTTCCACGGCTTCACGCAGGCGTGCTGCCTCGCTCTCTAGCTCATTGGCGCTACGCGCGGCTTGCTGTACCAGCTGAGCATTCTGCTGAACGACTTGATCCATTTGCGCAACCGCTTGGTTAACTTGGCCAATACCGTTGCTCTGCTCTTCCGAAGCGGAGGCAATCTCATCCATGATGTCGCTAACGCGCTGTACCGCCGCGACGAGATCCTGCATGGTTTGGCCCGCCTGGTTCACGCGATGTGTGCCAGCGTCTACTTTACCGAGCGACGCATCAATCAGCGTACGAATCTCTTTGGCAGCATTGGCACTGCGGCTGGCAAGGCTGCGAACTTCTTGTGCTACCACGGCAAAGCCCTTGCCATGCTCGCCCGCACGCGCCGCCTCTACAGAAGCGTTAAGCGCTAAGATATTGGTTTGGAAAGCGATATTGTCGATCAGGGTGATAATGTCAGCGACTTGATGAGAACTGGCGCTAATCTCCTGCATGATCTCAACAATGTTACTGACTTCTTCCCCACTGCGACGCGCCGTGAGCGTGGCATCACCTGCAAGCTGGCTCGCTTGGAGGGCATTATCGGCATTGTGACTTACAGTAGAAGCTAGCTGCTCCATGCTAGACGCCGTCTCTTCTAGCGATGAAGCCTGCTGTTCTGTGCGAGAGGAGAGGTCGTTGTTGCCGCTGGCAATGTGCTGGGAGCGCTCAAAAATCGTGGTGCCGCTACGCCTGACCACGCCAACAGTTTCCGACAAGGAACCTTGCATATGGGCCATCGCGCTATAGAGCTTGCCGATCTCATTGTTGCCAGGTGACTGGATCTGCTGATTGAGGTCACCCTGCGCCATGCGCTCAAAATAGCCGACCAGCCGATCCAGCGGGCGCAGTACGTTGGCACTGACGCCCCATACCACTACCACTACCGTTAAAACGGTCATGGCCACAACGCCGATCAATACCCAGCGGATGCGGGTGGCAAAGGAAGTAAAGGCCAACTGCTGGACTTGTGGGTCGCTGGCACTTTGTACAATGGCCGCCCCGTGATGCAGCGCATAAAGACCGATACCACAGGCAATGAGCACCAGCAGCGAGAAGGTGGCCAATACTAGCCCCCAACTCAGACGGACGGTCATATTACTCATCAGTTGACGTACTAGCTGTGTCACACGCATTTCTCCAAACACAACCGTACTAGCCAGCGCTATCCATCGCGCCAGAGTGGGTTGTTTTTTGGCTCAAGATGGGCACGCCTCCCTGTGCCCCGTGGCAGGTCGTTAGCGGTTACTGGTGCTATCTACCAGCGCCATCTCTTCGCTAGTCAGCAGCTTATCGATATCGACCAGCACCAGCATTCGGTCATCCAGGCTACCGAGGCCACTTAGGAAATCAGAGGAGAGCGTTACGCCAAACTCTGGCGCAGGCTTGATTTGATCCGGCGTCAAGGTCATTACGTCAGAAACGCCATCTACCACGATACCTACGATACGATCTGCCACGTTGACGACGATCACCACAGTTTGGCCACCGTACTCAACGTTATCCAGGTGAAACTTAATGCGCAGATCCACAATCGGCACGATCACGCCACGCAGGTTCGTTACTCCCTTAATGAAGTCGGGTGCATTCGCAATACGTGTGACGTTTTCGTAACCACGAATTTCCTGCACCTTTAAGATATCAATGGCGTACTCTTCATCACCTAAAGAGAACACTAGGAACTCGCGATTTTCCGCTTCTGCTGCGGCTAGCACCGCCTCATTAGTTGCTTGACTCATGACGGCTCAGCCTCCTTGTAATAAGAGAGATATGGTTGGTTAGCGGCTTTTCCTGCTTCTTTTTTGGCACGGCTTAAGCGATGCAAGCCTGTGATATCCAGAATTAACGCAACACTGCCATCCCCCAAGATGGTAGCGGCCGATACCCCGGGCACTTTGCGGTAATTATCTTCGAGGTTTTTAACCACGACCTGTTGCTGGCCAATCAATTCATCGACCAGCATGGCATAGCGACGCCCTTCGCCCTGAACGATGACAGCAATACTCTTGGTCGGGTCGGTAATGGCGTTTTCGACATCCAGCACTTCGTGAATGGCAATGACTGGGAGGTACTCATCGCGCACTTTGAGCACCACATCGTCCCCTGCCATGGCGTACATGTCTCCCTTGGCAGGCTGTAGCGACTCCAGCACGGTAGACAGGGGCAGAATAAAGGTTTCGTTGCCGACTTTGATCGACATACCGTCCAGAATGGCCAGCGTTAGCGGCAGTACGATCCGCGTATTGGTGCCTTCGCCTTTTTTCGACTGGATCTCAACCCGGCCGCCCATGCCTTGAATATTCCGTTTGACAACATCCATGCCCACGCCACGTCCAGAGACATCGGTAACCTCTTTAGCAGTCGAGAAACCGGGGGCAAAAATCAGCTGAAAAACATCTTCATCCGACATGGTATCGGAGACGTTAAGACCATTCTCGCGGGCTTTCGCTAGCAGGCGTTCACGATCCATTCCGGCGCCGTCATCACGCACTTCAATCAAAATATTGCCACCTTGATGCCGGGCAGACAGAACTAACTTACCCGTACGCGGCTTGCCCAGGGCTTCACGCTCGTCGGGCATTTCAACACCGTGGTCCAGACTATTACGCACCAAGTGCGTTAGCGGGTCGGTGATACGCTCGACCAAGCTTTTATCAAGCTCTGTGGATTTACCTTCGGTGATCAGTTCAATCTCTTTGCCTAGTTTGCCAGCGGTATCACGCACTACACGCGGAAAACGGCTAAATACGAACTCCATGGGGATCATGCGAATCGACATGACCGCTTCCTGAAGATCGCGGGCATTACGCTGCAATAGGCTCATGCCATTCTGTAGCGAACTGTTGCCGACCGACTGGTCACCAAGATCACTCACTGTTTGGTCCAGCATCGACTGAGTGATGATCAGCTCGCCCACCAAGTTAATAATCTGGTCGACCTTATCCACGGACACCCGAATAGAGGAGGACTCTGCTGCTGCCTTTTTCGGAGCCGCTTTACCTGGTTTACTGCTAGCAGGCGACTTGCTGGCGTGTGCTTTTTCGGCCACTGGCGCGGCTGGCTTCTCTTCTGACGCAGAGGGCTCAGCCGGTGTGCTGGGTACAGGTGTTGCGGGCTCTGCTGCCGAAGCAGCCTCCTCCACAGCTACCGTGGTGATTTCAATTTGTTCTGGCTCAATAATGAAGCACATTACGGCTTCAATATCATCGGCGCTGACGCCCCCTTTTAGGGTGACCTCATAGCGCTTTTCATCCCCCGACTGGGATTGAATATCGCCTAGCTGCTCTAACTCTTCTACCAGCAGCCCACGATCTTTATCGCCCACATTGAGAAGCACCACTTTGAGGGTGTGCTCGCTGGAGCTAGCGGCTGCCGATGCTTCTTTGTCGTCCTCTGCAGGCGCTGATTTTTGAGGGGCCGGTGCCTCCGCAGGGGCATCAAGTGTTTTGCCAATCTCTTCGAGGGCAATTTGCTGCAGCGTTTGGCAGATACGCTCATACGCTTCTTGATTGGGTTCTTCCTCGTTGCGATAGGCATCGAGTTGCTCGTGCATGATGTCTTTGGCCTCTAAAAAGGTATCCACGAGGTCAGCACGCAGGGTGAGTTCCCCTTTGCGCGCGTGATCCAGCAGGTTTTCGAAAATATGCGTGGTTTTTTGTAGCACGCTAAAACCGAAGGTTCCTGCGCCACCTTTGATAGAGTGGGCTGCGCGGAAGATAGCGTTCAACTGCTCGCTATCCGGATCATCGACATCCAGTTCCAATAAGTGCTGCTCCATATCAGCGAGCAGCTCTTCAGCCTCTTCAAAAAAGGTGTCAAAAAAATCCGCTATATCCATGCACCGCTCCACGTGAACGTCATATTTTTTGTGACAAGCCGCGCTTACTGGTCGTCGTTGGCTTGTGGGGTGTTTTGTGGCACTAGCTCTTTCGGCACCTCTTCCTCAGAAAACTGAGCATCAGGCGCTAGAACACCAGGGTTACGAATGGCTTCGGCAATTTCAGGTAACAACACAACCAACTCAATACGCCGATTGATCGGATCGGTTGGCGCAGTGTCAGCCAACAACACACGATCAGCAAAGCCCGATACGCGCAACAATTGATCTGGATCAAGCCCGCCGGCAACAAGCTCTCGGCGCGAGGCGTTCGCTCGATCATTTGAGAGCTCCCAGTTGCTGTAGCCACGATATCCTCCAGCATACGGCACACTATCAGTATGCCCACTAATACTTAAATCGTTAGGCAACTCATTGAGAAGAGGAGCTATGGTGCGTAGCAAACTACGCATATAGGGAGCGACCTGATCACTACCAAGCTCAAACATGGGTCGCTGTTCGGTATCCAAGAGTTGGATCCGTAACCCTTCACGGGTTAGATCAAAACGCATTTGGTTGCGCAGCTCACGCAGCTCCGGGTCACGCTCAATCACACGTTCAATGCGCTCCTGCAAATCATTAAAGAAGCGCCGCTCTTGAGCACTAGGGCGTGTATGCTGCATTACATCAATACGAGCGCGTTCACCATCACTATGAGTAGGATCAGGGCCACCACCAGGAATCACGCTGGTACTACCTGACATGTCGCCGCCTGTAATTGCAGTAACCAGGGGCGTACTGAAATACTCCGCCACACCTCGGCGGGTCTCTTCGCTGGAGACACTCAAAATCCACATCACTAGGAATAGCGCCATCAACGCGGTCATAAAATCCGCTAGGGCAATCTTCCAAGCTCCCCCGTGGTGAGCATGGACGACTTTTTTACGCCGAATAATGATCGGACGCTTATCCCCACCCTTACTCATGCACTACCGCCTTTTTTGGCGTCACGAACGTACTCTTCAAGCTCAGTGAAACTGGGACGCTCTGCGGTATGCAGTGCCTTGCGACCAAACTCAACAGCTAATTGAGGCGCATAACCGTGCAAGCTTGCTAGTAAGGTGACGCGGATACACTGCAACATTTTTTCTGCTTCTTTTGCTTGTCGCTCGGCGTAGCTGGCCACTGGACTTATAAACCCGTACCCCAACAAAATGCCTAAAAAGGTACCTACTAGCGCTAGCGCAATCATTTCACCCATCTGAGCGGGTGTGGCATCAGCGTAGGTCAAAGCCTTAATTACCCCCATAACAGCAGCAACGATACCGAATGCAGGCATCGCATCCCCCACTTTAGAGATCGCATCAACTGGAATATGAGCTTCCTGTTCGAATGCCTCGATTTCATGCAGCATAAGCTCATCAATTTCCATTGGCTCCATGCCGCCACTGACCATGAGGCGCAAATAGTCAGTTAAGAAATCCATGATGTGTGGGTCCGCCAGCACGGTTGGGTGCTCTTGAAATAAAGGACTCTCTTGAGGGTTATCGATATCGCGCTCAATCCCTAGCATACCCTCACGGCGCACCTTGGAAAGAATCTTGTACTGCAATGCCATTAGCTCCATGTACAGCGCTTTATTATATTTTTTGGTTCGCTTGAGCTTGGGCAGTATCTTAAAAGTAGCTTTAATGGCTTTACCATTATTGGCAGCAATAAAAGCACCGACCCCTGCGCCGCCAATCATGAGCAACTCCGTGGGCTGATACAGCGGCCCCAAGCTACCACCTGCTAACACATACCCGCCAAATACAGATAGCAGTACGACGACATAACCTAAGGGAATCAGCACAAGCAGTGTCCTTGCGATATCAGTTTTTTATCGACGAAGCCACACCCATTTCTTCACCAAGAAGGCATGAGCAGCTCCACCCCAAGTGCAACTTAGCAATATCATACTAAGGCGCATGCAATGTTTAATGAGAAATTACCAGCGTCTTTTACCGCTATCTAAACGTTAAAGAGGTCGTGTATTCGTTCTATACCCTGCTGCTAGTAGCGTGACAATTTTATACGTTCAACGCTGTGCTTTACGGGTTTTCCCTGCACGCGAAGGCGGCTGACAAATACCACACACATAATCATGTGTCGGACTATGAGCATGGGCAACAAAGCGACCTTCACATCTTGTACAAGTCGTTAGCTGCAACAAATCACTTTCAAAAAAGCGCACCAACGTCCAAGCACGAGTAAGCCCCAGCACCGGCTCCACGCCTTCCAGTGAAATCTGCTCCTCGTACAAACGATAAGCTTTAACAAACGCGTCTATACGCTCGCAGTCAGCCCCCTTCAATAAACCTGTATAAATATTGTAAAAAAACGAGGAGTGCACATTGGGCAACCACGTAACAAACCAGTCTGCTGAAAATGGCAACATCCCTTTCGGTGGAGACATGCCACGCACTTCCTTGTAGAGCTTAATCAACCGGGTACGGCTAAGCTCTGTTTCTGTCTCCAGCACCTGTAGCCGTGCACCCAACTCAATCAGCTCAATGGCCAACTGCACTTGGTGCATTTCATCAACCAAGCTCTTCTGGCTCACTCCGACTCTCCCGACGACAAAGACTCCAAGGGCTCACAAGCCGAAAGCAGTGATGCATGTAACCCAGATAACCCTTGATCTCTGGGGTTTTCTAAAATTTCGCGCAAACGTCGCCCACTCGAATGGCTAAATCGGCAGACTAACTGGTTGCTGCGCGCCAGCTTAGTGAGTTGCCAGGCATTCAGTGATACCAATAAATCGGCAAGTTCACTGTCTATTTTCAGGCGAAACATAGCTGCTTCGCGATCCTCGCTCAGCAAACGCTGCGCAAGAAGCAAGTACGCTAAGTTAATTTCTTGAATTTCATCGAGAAAGCTTGTTTGACTCATAGTGTCCCATCGAATGACACAGGCGCGACATTGTGACCGTTATACTGGCGCCATTGATGACTTTTTTCTTTACCCAGCACCATGGTTGCATACGACGCCTGTATTGGCTACTTGAGCGTTTCACGATGACTTATCCCATTCTCAGATAGCTCAAACACCCAAACAAGCAGCTCAGCGACCACTTGATATAGGCTCGCCGGGATCTCGGCATCCAAATCTAACTGCATGAGCAGCGCCACAAGCTCTGGTGCATCGTGAACATAAATACCCTGGCGTTGGGCTTCGGCCATAATTCGCTCAGCCAGCTCACCATACCCTTTGGCTACTACACGTGGAGCCTGCTCCCCTTCTTGATACGCAAGTGCAACCGCTTGCCGTCGCCGATCACCCGATGTCATCATGATGGCGCTCCAATGTTACATACCTAGCCTTGATCTGAACTTTATGAAAATCAAGGGCGTTTAAACGCTGCTCCAATGAGCTAACCCCTTCCTCAAGACGCTGGTGCGTGCCAGCATTATCAGTGGTCAAATCAATACTCAGCGTCTTTTGATGAAGCCATAGTGCAACGCTGAAGCTACCTAAGTTAGGCACATCAAGCTGCATTTCGGAGCGCCAGCTCTCCTCCGCACCCTCCTCTTCCGATGAACCTCCTTGCCCCCCTTCACGCCCAGGCAGGTTGATCACTAACGCCATAAAAATCCCAGCCCACACATCACCTTCCCAGCGGAGCGTTGGCATCACCAACATCTCCAACTGCTGACGCACCAACCCCTGTAAGCTCTCATGAACGACCTCTCGTGAGCCACGGCTAAGCGCTTCCGGCTCGCTGGCAGTCGGCAATGTCAACGAGGCTGGATTAATCTCTCGACGCTCCGCAGCAGCTGGCGTCGGCGAAGTCGAGGCCGGGAGCATGACAACAGGGCGCTCTAAGAGCAGTTTATTATCGCCATTCATAGGCACTAGGGGCGTATTAGGCAAAATACCGGGGGTGGCGCTTGAGCGTAAAGCGGCTATTGAGGGGGTTGTGGCTAATACCGCAGAAGCAAAATTTGGTAAAAAAGGAGCAGCCGGGCGAGGCCCAGGTTGCATTTGTGGTTCACGCAGTAGTTGCTGGAGTGGAGTTTCACCTTGAAACCAACGCTTCAGGTGGGACTCATAAAATAATCCACTATCGCGGATGCTTGCTTCTAAACGACTTGCCAGCACTTGCGCCGATGGTGCGTCTTGAGCCGACATCAGCGGGGCCTGGGGCTTCATTACCGCTGGAGGTGCCGGGAAACGCAGTAATACATCCGCAATCGTGCGAGCAGCAGGGCTGAAGTGTGTCTGTGTTGAGGTGGGTGCGCCATCACCAGTGGGAGGACTTCCAGGCTGAGACTGACGCGCCCCCTCAGACGCACCTGGCAACCGCTTTAGGTCACCAAGCAGGGGAGCAAGCGGACGGCCATCCAACCCTGCATCGCCTTGCAAGGCACGTGGCCCCTCCCCCGGTAAAACTGGCTGTACTGGCGCATTTAATACACGCTGAGAGGACACCTCTCCCTGGCGCCCAAGCACTTGATGTAAGAGGGTATCAATAAGCGGCGTAATGCCACTCACGATGCCCCCTTATTCTGAGAAGCATCGACATCAAAGGCGCTATAAGCTCCCTGCTGGGGAGCATAAGCTCGGTGCAGGTCCCGCTGGCGCTGGGTGACGCCAATCAGCCTGCCAAGCTCATCGCGTCGTGCCACCAGGCGGCGACGAATCTCCACATCATGCTCTAAGATATGTTCTATTAACTCTGTTTTACGCTGCTTACCTGCAGCGTCAAGCATGACGTGTGCATCCAGCTCACGGAGCTCTTCTACGAGCATCACATAATTACTGCGTTGCTCGATCAACTCGGCCCACTGTTCAGCATCTGCAAGCTCATGCATGTCATTCACACGCACCAACAGCTTTTCGTATGCATCGAGCAGCGTTTGCTGAGAAATATCACGAACTGCTTCGGGAGCTGCCATGCCTGCCTCACGCACTCTGCTGTTGACCGATTTCACGCCATGCTGAGGCGATATCCTCAAGTAACCGCTCAGCTTGGTTGAGGCTCTCTTCGTCGTTTCGCAAGTTAGCTGTTAATAGCAAGCGGGCGATATAATCGTAAAGTGAGGCGAGCCTCTCTGCAATGACACCCCCTTGCTCTTGATCAAGGGCGGCCGCTAAACCGTTATTAACAATATCCAACGCTTTGGAAATTGACTTGCCTTTTTCAGCTCGGTTGCCAGCTTGCATGTGGATTCGCGCTGCGCGGATTGCCGCCTGAGCGCCATCAAATAGCATCACGATCAGTTGGTGAGGATCAGCTGACATGACACCACTTTCAACACCGACACGGGCATAAGCATTAGCGCCTCGTCCGTTAGCGGCGCCACCGCGAGTGTAGGTCATTAGTGGGCACTCCTTTATAGGGTGTAACAACAGCTAGGGCAAAAAGCCAGTCGTGCTGTTCATCATTCAAGGTTGAGCATATATGCTCAGCTATTAAATATATCGGCGAAGCCACAGCAGACTTTAATGCCTGATTACTTTTTAATTTAGCTGCTTGCCTGAATTCGGCGTCCTATGTAGAAACCGCCACTTCTCTGACAGGCTTGCCTAGTCGCTCAAAAACATCGCCACGCAAAACACTCCCTAAATTATCGCGCATTGGCGGCTCAGCTGCTTGGGCCAGCACCACCTCTGCTGGCGCCCCACTATCATCAAGGCGCAAAATCCAGGCAAGCTGATCACTAGAGAAAAGCGCTAACGACCCCACCGGCAGGACCTTGAAATGTTCGACATAACGCCTCATCCAATGGCGATCAAACTGATGCGGATGAGCCAGCAAGTGGCGGTAAATTTGCTGCGCCGTGCGGGCCGGGCGATCTGGGCGATCTCGCCGCATCGCCTCAACAACGTCAACCACTGCACTGGCTTTCGCCAACTCGTTAATATCATCCCCGGTGATTCCTGCCGGATAGCCACTACCATCAAGCCGCTCGTTGATCCCCCCAATGACCGCTTGCGCCACCGTAGCAGACAGCCATTGGCAGGTATGTAGCCGAGCCATCAAGAGGGAAACATGCTCACTTAATGCCTGCCGATGTGTCGCTTCAAAATTGGGCGCTTTGAACACGACCTGAGGAATAAGCGCCTTACCCAAATCATGCACCAGCCCGCTGGCAACGATCGCCTTGCGCACATCCCGCGGCATATTGGCTCCTACTAAATCCAGCAAATGGACTGCAACAGCAATCCCGTGCCTTACCAGCAGCGGCTCTAAAGACAAACAGCGGGAGGCAAACAGCAGCCCCTCTCGATCTTCTTCATGCAGCATCAGTAAGCGGTCCGCATTACGAGAGAGCTGCCTTGAATCAATATCACTGCCTTGCTGAAGCATGAGCAACTGTGCATCAAGATAAGCAGCTACCTTCACCAAACGCCTTGCCATCGGTGTGGCATAGCGGCGTATATCGCGCCGTCCTATGTGCTCAGTATCTGGAGTGCGTTTGCCCGGCTGCTCAAACAGAGGCGATGGCTGCCGCTCCTCCTGCACCTCCTTTTTATAGCGCGCCGCTTCACGCTCAATCTCGCAGACAAAATACCAAATCTGCCGCTCCTGCTCGGAAGTGCACCCTGCAAAGCGAAAGCCAACGCGTAGCATGTGCCGCTCGGGATCAGTTTTCTGATGGCGGGCAACGCCATTCACTTCAAAGTAAGTGCCGCTTGGAAAGGTAAACGCAAGTTTGAGCGAGTATTGCGTTTCAGCCAAAATACCGCTTGCTGTTAGTGGCAACTCAAGCTGGCACCCATCCTGGGAGAGGTCACGGAGCTCCCCCTGGGCACTCTCACCACTCTCACCAACAACCAGTGCAGACACCACCATTCCCATGCGCAATTCAGCACGATATGACTCGCGTCGTTGCAGCACTTCGACCGAACTTGGGTAATTACTACAACAAAGAAAACGACCACCAGAACGACGGGTCTCCGTCAAAGATAACAGCGGTGTCCGCACCACTTTTCCCTGTGACTGACCCCGCAAAAAAAATTGCTCTCCCTGCTGTAAACGACTTAGCAGGTAGTCAACCGATGACAGATCCATTACCAGCGTTTCGCCAGCGTGCTGCTCCATCAAGACCACTGGCTCTGGACGCGCATCAGGAGTGGCCAAGCAGAGAGTCACCCCACCGTTCTCTATCATAGTATTCAGAAGAGAGCTGATTACCGATGGACTAGTGACGCTCTCGTACTCATCTTGTTGGACTGCCATGCGTGCCTCGCTTTCCCAGACGCGTTATACGTTAACGCTCACCACAAAGCAGCAGAGCATAACAGAAGCCTTTATCGAGCCGCATGTCCGCCATAGGACTCATAACACTTTTCTTTTCATCTATAGTAAAAGGGTAAAGTTTGTGACAACCGCGCCGATAGATTGAAAAAGAGGCTCATCACCAGACGGTAAACGGCCTCAATGCCTTTACTCGGTTACGTTGCCTAGCCCCCCGGCGGGCTTATTTAATAGAGGAACGTTGTACATGAGCCCACTATCCATTGACTCAGCCACACCAGCAATAACAGCCGCTTTATCGCAGGAACGCTCTACGCGCCCCGCTATCGATCCCCTACCTCCAGTCACCCCAAGCGGCGATGAAGCAGCAGCAGATGGCAATAAGGCCACAAAAGAAGCGCTTGTTGAACCGATACAGCGCATTAACGATGTCATGCGTCCCCGTGGGTTGGAATTTGATATTAGCGAACAATCGGCTCGCATCATTACAAGGGTCATTGATCGAGAAACGGGTGACGTCATACGTCAAATACCAGCAGAAGAAGTGCTGCTACTGGCCGAGCGGCTAGAAGAACTGCAAGGAAAACTGATCTCTCTTAAAGCATAGAAACCAAGCGAACGCTGCGGGCGCCTTGAAAAGCGATAACGTACCAGCCTAAGCGTTCGCCTTCCCACTACCCACCCAGCTAGCCGCATAACTACTTTACGCCCCCTATACCTGCATATTCATCACATCACGATAGGCAGTTACTAGGCGGTTGCGCACTTGCATGCCCATTTGAAAGGCCACACTGGCTTTTTGCATATCTACCATCACATCGTTTAACTCAATGTTTGGCTCGCCTGCCTGAAACGCCATCGCCTTGGTACTAGCCGCTTGCTGCAACCGATTAATTCGCTGTATAGAGGACTGCAGCTCACTTCCAAAGCCACCTTGACCAACAGCGGTTGCCACATGCTCCCCTTTAATAGGCTGAGCCGCTTGTGCCGCTAGCCCCTGCATCTGTTGCAGCGCAGACTGTATAGAAGGTGAACTCATACTCAGGCCTCATTTTTGCGGAAAATCAATTAGTACAAAAAGCCTACCATTGGTAGGAGTAGCGTCATACGTACAAATGAGTATAAAAAGCCAAGCTTTTCGTTCATTTATGGTCGACACACCCCCGGATAATGGCGTTCATCACAATTCCGCTTCATTTTTTTAGCGGATAACCGCGATTGACGGATATAGCCTATGCCTTCTTTGGTGATGCGCCTGGGCCGACACCCGTTTTGCCTGCCCTTCTGGAGGGACGCATGAGCGAAACTGGTGCTACGGCAGGCCGTCAAAACAGCACGACACCAAACGCCTCTCGCAGTGGAGCGGCGGAAAACGAATCCAGCAACCCCTCTGCCTTGGCGCGCACCATGAAACAGCTGCGCGGCAATCCGTTAGTGGTTGTATTGATTGCGGCAGCGGCCTCTATCGCCGTTGTGGCTGCTTTATTTATGTGGGCTAGCAGCCCCGAGTACCGTGTGCTTTACAGCAACCTGAGCGAAGCGGATGGTGGACGAATTATTTCGGAGCTTGATAGCCGCGGCGTACCCTATCAGTTTAGCCAGGGGGGCCAGGCACTGCTGGTGCCCGGCGAGCAGGTGCATACCCTCAGGCTCCAGTTAGCCGAGCAAGGCTTGCCCCGCGGCGGCAACCTTGGCCTAGAGCTTATGGAAACCCAAGCTTTTGGGATTAGCCAATTTGCTGAGCAGGTGAACTTTCAGCGTGGCCTGGAAGGCGAGCTTTCACGCTCTATCGAATCACTAGGCCCCGTCGAAAGTGTGCGCGTGCACCTATCGATGGCAAAGCCGTCCGTCTTTATCCGTGACCGCGAACCTGCCAAGGCCTCTGTGGTGTTGAATCTCTTGCCAGGTCGCGTCCTTGGCGAGGGGCAAGTTAGCGCCATTGTGCACATGGTATCCAGCAGTGTGCCTGAGCTTGCTGCTGAAGATGTGACGGTGGTTGATCAGAACGGCCGCCTACTCACTGCCAATAGCGCCCAGGGTAATGACCTGGATGGTACGCAGTTAGCATACATCAGCGAAGTGGAGCGCTCCTATCAGCAGCGTATTGAGAACATTCTTTCGCCCATTGTTGGCCGCAACAATGTTCGCGCCCAGGTAGCGGCACAGATCGATTTTTCACGCCGCGAGCAAACCTCCGAGCGTTACAGCCCAAACCAAGCGCCTAACGAATCAGCAGTCCGCAGCCGTCAGCTTAGCCTCTCTTACGATGGCGAAGATCCATTGGCCACCGGCATTCCTGGGGCGTTAAGCAATACTCCTCCCGGGGTAGCTCCCTCCCCCATCAACCAGCTAGACCCGGAAGAGGGTGATGTTGCGGACGATGCAGGTACCGAACCAGGCGCTTTGCGCAACCTGCGCCAAGAAGATGTCGTTAATTACGAAGTAGATCGTAGTATTGAGCATATTCAGCACCGCCTTGGCCAGATACAACGCCTCTCAGCGGCTGTTGTTGTTAACTTTCGCGACGTCACTAATGAAGAAGGCGAGGTTGAACAAGTCGCGCTCAGCGATGAAGAGATCACCCAAATTGAGCGTTTGGTGCAACAAGCAATGGGGTTTTCGGATCTGCGCGGCGATCAAGTGGAAGTGGTTAACACCCCCTTCGCTGGCGATGATGATACCCGCGTCGAACCGGTCTGGTGGCAACATCCCGACAACCTAGCGATAGCTGCCAATTTGGGGCGCTACTTACTAGTTGCGCTAGCCGCATTGCTACTCTACCTGCTGATTTTGCGCCCATTAATCAAGCGCTACACCCAGCCGCCCGTAATGGCCGCTGCTGTGCCTGGAAGCACGTTGAGCACCCGTGTTGGTAGCGACGAAGATGACCAGGAAAGCGAGGGTGAAGGCGAGGGCGATGATGAGGCCACCTATAGCAACAAGCCCAAGCGTCGTCGCAAAACGTCGCTTTACGAACACAATCTTAACGACCTGCGAGAAATGGCCCAAGAAGACCCCCGTATGGTCGCGATGATTATTCGCAGCTGGATGAACGCTAATGACTAGCATTGCTGAAATGGGTGGCGCGCGTAAAAGCGCCATTCTTCTGCTGGCCCTGGACGAAGACAGCGCCGCTGAGGTTTTTAAGTTCCTTAGCGCCAGCGAAGTGCAAGAGATCAGTATGGAAATGACACGGCTTCAGCAAGTCTCCCATGATGATATGAAAGCCGTGCTAGAAGCCTTCCATCAAGAAACCGAAGAGTTCGTGGCGCTTAACCTTAACTCTAGTGAGCATATTCGTTCAGTACTGACTAAGGCGCTGGGCAGTGAACGAGCTACTAGCCTAATTGAGGATATTCTCGAAACCACGGGCGAGAATTCAGGTATTGATGCACTCAACCTGATGGAAGCCTCCATGGTGTCGGAGCTGATTCGCGACGAGCATCCGCAGATCATCGCCACCATCCTAGTTCACCTGGATCGCCATCAGGCTGCTGATATTCTCGAGCTCTTCGAAGAGAAACTGCGTAACGACGTGGTGCTTCGGATCGCCACCTTTAGCGGCGTGCAACCAGCCGCGCTTCAGGAGCTTACCGAAGTGCTTACCAGCATGTTGGATGGCCAAAACCTCAAGCGCAGCAAAATGGGCGGCGTAAGAACCGCAGCAGAGATCCTCAATTTGATGAACTCTGCTCAGGAAGAGGTGGCCATCGAAACCGTCCGCTCGCACAGCGAAGACCTTGCCCAGAAGATCATCGACGAGATGTTCCTATTCGAGAACCTACTCGACCTGGACAACCGCGCGATTCAGATGGTACTTCAGGAAGTGGAGACCAACTCGTTGGTGGTGGCGCTCAAAGGCGCTCAAGATGCCCTGGTGGACAAATTCCTACGCAACATGTCGCAGCGCGCTGCCGACTTGGTTCGCGAAGACATGGAGGCCCGCGGCCCTATCCGCATCTCGCAAGTGGAAACCGAGCAGAAAGCGATTCTACAAATTGTGCGGCGCTTAGCGGATTCCGGAGAGATCGTCCTGGCGGGCGGAGACGACGAGTATGTCTAATACTCATTCGCCCGAATTTGATCGCCACGGCGAGTGGCGACGCTGGCAAATGGATGAGCTGGTAACGCCTGCTAGTGATAAATCTCCACAAAATGCCTCAGGCCCCACGGCTCACCAGCGCAAAGTGGAAGCTGCCCAACGCGCCGCCGCAGAAGCAAGGGCACGCGAGGAAAAACAGCGGCAAGAGGTTTATGAGCAACTTCGCCAAGCAGCCGAAGAAGAAGGCTATCAAGCGGGCCTGAAACGCGGGCACGAAGAGGGCCTTACTAAAGGCCTGAGCGAGGGACGCGACCAAGCAGCCGAAGAGCTTAAAGAGCAAATTCGTCAAACGGTCGCACCGCTAGGATCATTGGCAAAGCAGTTTTCAGATGCCCTTGAGCGTCTTGATGACACAATCGCCCATGATCTTGCTGAACTTGCCCTGGCAACAGGCAAACAGCTAGCAGGAGACGCGCTAACTGAGCATCCTGAGCATATTTTGTCCATCGTTCGCGAGCTGCTGCATACCGAGCCACCGTTAGTCGGCAAACAGCGTTTATGGCTTAACCCAAACGACCACGACTTGGTTGAAGAGCATCTTGGTGGCGAGCTAGAGGCTGCTGGCTGGGTACTGCAACCCGACGATCAGTTGGCCCGTGGCGGCTGTCGCGTTACCAGTGCCCAAGGCGAACTGGACGCGACGTTTGAGAGCCGCTGGCAAAATATTAATGCACAACTGCGCAAACGACATAGCAACAACGCGACGCCGTCCGAGTAACGCGATGAATCACTCCACTTGCCCTCACCAACACCGCTGGCGTAAGACACTGCAGCGCACCAGCCAGCGTGTGAGCCGACTCCCCCACTACCGAACCAGTGGGCGGGTTGTGCGCGCGACAGGCATGGTGATTGAGGTGGTTGGCTTACGAGTGGCGGTAGGTAGCGCTTGCCACATTGAACTGCCAGGAGCAGATGGCCGGCTAAACGATAGCCACAAGCATGCAGAAGCTGAAGTCGTCGGCTTTTCCGGTGAAAAGCTGTTCTTAATGCCGCTAGAAGAAATCTCTGGCCTGATGCCAGGAGCACGGGTTACCCCTCTTGTTGATGGCAATGGCCACAGTGCCCGGCGCTTCCCAATAGGCGACGAGCTTTTAGGCCGCGTACTGGATGGTAATGGTAACCCGCTAGATGATCGTGAGGGTGTTGAGGATGCCCAGCGCACCACCTTGCAATCCAGGCCACTTAACCCGCTGTCCCGGGCGCCCATTGATGCTCAAATCGATGTCGGCATTCGTGCTATTAATGCCCTACTAAGCGTTGGCCGAGGCCAGCGCATGGGCCTATTTGCCGGCTCAGGCGTCGGTAAGTCAGTACTGTTAGGCATGATGGCACGCTATACCCAGGCCGATGTGATCGTCGTTGGCTTGATTGGTGAGCGTGGCCGTGAAGTACAGGACTTTATTGACAATATCTTGGGGCCAGAAGGGCGCCGACGCGCTGTTGTTGTCGCCGCGCCTGCAGATACCTCGCCGCTGCAACGCTTGCAAGGGGCCGCTTATGCCACACGTATCGCCGAAGGGTTTCGGGACTCTGGCCGCAACGTGCTGCTGATAATGGACTCCCTAACACGCTATGCCATGGCACAGCGAGAGATCGCGTTAGCTATTGGCGAACCCCCTGCCACTAAAGGGTATCCGCCCTCCGTCTTTGCCAAGCTACCCGGCTTGGTAGAGCGGGCGGGCAATGCTGAGCGAGGCGGTGGCTCCATTACCGCGTTCTACACCGTACTAACTGAAGGCGATGACCAGCAGGACCCGATCGCTGACTCCGCCAGGGCCATTTTGGATGGTCATATCGTCCTGTCGCGGACGCTGGCAGAAGCCGGGCACTATCCTGCTATTGATATAGAAGCCTCTATCAGCCGTGCAATGACCGCCATCGTGACGCAGGAGCAGCAGCAAAAAGCGCGTACCTTTAAACAGATTTTTTCACGCTATCAGCGTAACCGCGACCTGATCAGCGTAGGGGCCTACAGCCCAGGTCATGACCCGCGGCTGGATGAAGCGGTGAATCGCTTCCCAGCCTTAGAGCGGTTTCTTCAACAGAACATTGATGAGTGTGCAACGGTTGAGGAGTCCTACCAAGCCCTGCACACGGTAGTGGGAGGCTAAATGAGTCATAACCAGCTTGATATGCTGACGGACCTGGCCCGTGATGCTCGTGACCAAGCAGGAAAACTGCTGGCCCAAGAGCGTCAAACCCAACAGCAAACGGAAGCCCAGCTGCAGTCACTCAACCGCTACCGAGTAGAGTATGCGGAGCGTTTGCAGCACGCCATGCGTGACGGCATTGACCCCGCTACCATGTATAATTATCAGCAGTTCTTAGCCTCGTTGGATGCCGCCCTTGTGCGTGCTAGGCAAGCACTGACTGCACAGCAAAAACGCGTACAACAGAGCCAGCAGCATTGGCAACAAGAGCAGCGCAAGCTCTCTTCTTACGATACACTGGCCTCACGTAGGCTATTAGAAGAGCATCGCCGCCAAGCGCGTTACGAGCAAAAAGCAACCGATGACTTTGTCACTAGTCGTGTAGCTCGCCAACAGTCTGATAAACCACTTTAGCGCCGGGTCAGGAAGCCTATCCATGAATATTCAACTGTTACTTTCTGCGAACCCCAGCCAGGGCAGTGGCACATCAGCCTCACAAGCGACGGAGGCTCAAGGCTTTCCCACTGGGCTATTCCGCCAAGCCATGCTGCAGGCGACAGACCCCCAACGCCCAATGGGCGCACTTTCTAACGCTCCATCCACCGGTGGAGAACAGGCGCTGCGTGATTTTACCTCGCTCCTAGAATCGCTGGGTATTGAGCTCAATCAAGAGGAGATTGCAGAGCTTTTTGCTCAGCTACAAACGGCTGAACAAGGCACCCCAGAACCGCTAATAGCATTAGCTGCGGCGGCTACCGACAACACGTTGGACATGCCATCACCTGCTCTACAGGAAATTTCCAGTCGGCTGACATTAGTCGCTGCCTTTACTGATGACACAGGCCTACCGTCCCCCACTACTATCCAAACAACGTCTGTCGCCGCTATCGCCGAACAGTTAGCGATTGGCAAAAAAGACGCGATAGCTCTCATCAATGCTTACCAACAGCTATCGGGTAGCACAGGGTCTAATGGGTCTGCTCAGCGCCCTGAAACGCTCAGCCAGCAAATAGCAGCGCTTTCATTGGGTAATTTTGCTAATACAGATACGAGCACTCAGCAGACAACCTCAAATACGCTTGCCGCACCAACCATGCAAACAATGGCCACCAGTGTGCACGTCAGCAGTGAAGCCATGGCTAGCGCTCTGGCCTCTGGAGAAGCAGCAGCGCGCATTAGCGGCAGTAACGAGCTAGCATTTAACCTGCCCGCACCACAGCCTATTGCTGCAGCAACGGGAGCCTCACTGCCCTCCTCTATCGCCACCCCTGTCTCTCACCCCGCCTGGCCGTCACAGCTAGGTCAACAGCTCGTTCAGCTTATCCAGCGAGGGGGGGAGCAGCATGTTCAAATGAAACTACATCCTGCTGAGCTTGGGCCACTTTCTATCTCGTTAAAAATGACAGAACACGGCGCACAAGCTCAATTTTTATCCGCTCACGCTCAGGTTCGGCAAGTGATTGAACAAGCGATTCCTCAACTGCGTGAAGCACTGGCGGAACAAGGAATTTCACTAAGTGACACATCAGTGGGTGAGCAAGGCTTTTCTAATCAACAGGAAGCGTTTGCTCAGCACAGCACAGGCTCAAGCGCTGGTGGTGAAAGCGGGGTCACTAGCGTTGAGGGTGAAACCGGGACGCCTGTACCTGTGGGTTCCTCCATCGCACTCGATGGGCGTGTGGACCTTTATGCTTAAAGCATAGCCACGCTATAAGTATGGTTTAATTGTGAGCACCGTGTTAACTAGCTAAACCAAAAGATAGGCTCTCCAAGAGAGCCTGTTCGTTTCTTCATTATCACCCGCGTTAGGCATAATGCTTGGCTAGCGTCATGTGCGAACATCATGGGAACAACGATGGCAGAATCAAGCGGCGGATCTAAAAAACTGCTCTGGGTAATGATCATTCTCGTACTGCTTTCCTCTGCAGGGGCAGCAGCGGCTATTTATCTAGTGCTGGATCAGCGCAACAGCAGCGACAGTGGCGAAGCTCAACAGCAAACGGTCGAGCTTACCCCCCCTGTGTTTACACGCATTGAGCCACTCACTGTTAATTTAGCTGATGACCGCTATGGTTCACGCCTGCTCTATACGGGTATTACGCTGCGAGTGGGTAACGAACAGAGTAAAACAATTATCGAAGAGCATATGCCGCAAGTGCGCAGCCGCTTACTAATTCTGTTATCGGGCAAACAAGCCAACGAACTCACCTCGACAGAGGGGAAAGAGGAGCTGGCTCAGGCAATTATTAGTCGTTTGAACGTACCCCTCACCGAAAATCAGCCCCCCCTAGATCTAAGGGAAGTGCTGTTTACCGAATTTATTGTGCAATAACCTCGGGAACTGGAGCCGTTCATGTCACAGGACGATCTACTGTCCCAGGAAGAAATTGACGCCTTACTAAAGGGTGTCAGTGGAGACGAAGAGCCCTCTCCGGCGTCGTCCAAGTCTCAGGACGAAACAAAAATTCGCCCGTATGACCCGTCGACTCAACATCGGGTCATACGCGAACGTCTGCATGCGCTTGATTTTATTAACGAGCGTTTTGCTCGTTATTTCCGCAACGGGCTATTTAACCTAATTCGTCGCAGCTCAGACATCACTGTCGAGTCCGTGCGCTATCAAAGCTTTAGCGACTTCTCACGTAACGTTCCGGTGCCGACCAACCTCAACATCGTGTCGATGAAGCCGATGCGGGGCTCTGCATTGGTGGTATTTCCACCAAATCTCGTGTTTATGGTAGTAGACAACCTGTTCGGTGGAGACGGGCGATTCGTTACGAAATCAGATGGGCGCGAATTTACCAATACCGAACAACGTATTATCCAGCGCCTGCTCAATCTTGCGATTGATGCCTATCAAGAAGCTTGGAAGGTAGTATACCCGATAGATGTCCACTTCCTACGCTCCGAAGTCCAGTCTAAATTCGCCAATATTACTAATTCACCTAATGAGATTGTGGTCAATACCAAGTTCAATATTGAGGTAGGCAACCTATCCAGTAGCTTTCAGATTTGCATGCCCTACGCAATGATTGAGCCGCTGCGCGATCTATTGGTTAACCCGATTAACGATAGCAATCATGACAGTGATGGCTCTTGGTCACGTCGCATGGCCAGCGAGCTGCGCCAATCTGAAGTTGAGTTGGTCGCTGACTTTGCGCAGATTCCGAGTCGAATTGCTCACGTCATGGGGCTAAAAAAGGGGGATGTTCTGCCGATGGACATTCCCAGTACGATCACCGCCAGCGTTGACGGCGTCCCTGTGATGGAGTGTGAATACGGCAGTCAACGCCAGCAGCGCGCCCTGCGTGTTGTGCGTATGATCGACCATGCTGCTATGAATAACGTATCGTCCAAGGACTTTATTAAAGGTTCAACGCGACAGAAAGCCAAGGAACCCAAAGCATGACTGACCCTAACAAACCCGATCAAAAAGTCTCTGATGACGATTGGGCGGAAGCCATGTCTGAGCAAGAAGAGCCGTCGTCTAGTGCTGATGCCGCAAGCGATGATGATGACCCCTGGGCAGCTGCCATGGCAGAGCAGGAGGCTGCAGAGCAGGCCGATACGGAAGATGAGCCTGAATCAGAGGCACCTCAAGCCAAGCCAGCCAGCGACGATGTATTTCGCCCCCTGAGCGCAGAAAAAAGTGCGACTCCCTCCCGTGATCTTGAGATGATCATGGATATTCCGGTTAAGCTTACCGTTGAGTTAGGGCGCACCAAACTGACGATTAAGCAGCTATTAGAGCTCGCTCAAGGATCTGTCATTGAGCTGGAGGGGTTAGCGGGTGAGCCAATGGATATCCTGATCAATGGCTACCTAATTGCTCAGGGGGAAGTAGTAGTTATCGAAGATAAATACGGTATCCGTATTACTGAGATTATTACACCATCCGAGCGCATTCATAAACTAAACCGATGAGTGTTGCGACCTCTAGTGCGCAAGCCCCCCTTGAGGCATTAAGTGGCGGTGATGCATTAATCGGCATGGCGGCATTAGGCAAAACAGCCGCCGCACTAGCGTTGGTGATTGCCATTATTTTGCTGTGTACATCGCTGCTCAAACGCTGGCAGCATCATCGCTATGACCATGGTGCACGTTTACGCATCGTAGGTACCACCGCAGTAGGCAATCGCGAGCGAATTGTGGTCGTCGAAATTGAAGACACATGGCTTGTTCTGGGCGTTAGTGGTGGCCGTATTAGTAAACTACACGAACGTCCAGCGCCTACTGATCGTACATCATCCACTCCCCCCCGTCCGCCGACCCGCTTCTCACAGCGTTTAGCTAACGCTATAGCTAATAGTCGCGGCAAGGGCGACAGTACTTCCTCAGACTCTCAGCATACCTCATGAAATACGCTCAGCATTTTGCCTGGCTCTATTCGCGTCACTGGTGGCTGATGAGTATTCTCATCATCGGCTGCCTCGTGGCTTTTCCTAGCCACGCCCAGCAACTACCGGGGTTAGTCTCGCAACCAACGGAAGGTGGTGGTCAGCAGTGGTCTCTCTCTCTACAAACACTGCTGCTCTTAAGCTCGTTGGCGTTCTTGCCAGCAATACTGCTGATGATGACCAGCTTTACCCGCATCATCATTGTACTCAGCCTGCTAAGGACAGCGATGGGTACTCAAGCTACGCCGCCTAACCAGGTACTGTTGGGGATCGCGCTCTTTTTAACGTTTTTTATTATGTCGCCAGTACTTAACCAAGTATATGACACCGCCTGGGTGCCGTTGACGGATGAGGTGATCAATTTTGAAGAGTTCCTGCTTCGCGCACAGCTACCTTTCCGAGAGTTTATGCTGGCTCAAACACGGGAGCCAGACCTGGCCCTATTTGTTCGTTTAGCCGATGTGGGCCCCTTGCAAGGGCCAGAAGAACTACCAATGCGCGTCTTGCTACCTGCCTTTGTCACCAGCGAGCTCAAGACGGCCTTTCAAATTGGCTTTACCATCTTTATCCCTTTTTTGATCATTGACCTTGTAGTGGCCAGTACGCTAATGGCGTTGGGGATGATGATGGTTCCACCGATCACTATTTCGCTGCCATTTAAGCTCATGCTTTTTGTATTGGTTGACGGCTGGCAGCTCATTATTGGTTCGTTGGCAGAGAGCTTTTATATGATTTAACGTCGCGGGGCGACGAGGAGCGTAATCATGACACCCGAGATGGTGATGAGCGTCGCTTATCAGGGTATGCGCGTGACACTTTTTCTAGCTGGTCCTATGCTGTTAGCAGCACTATTTACAGGTCTGATTATTAGCCTGTTCCAGGCCGCTACCCAAATAAACGAGATGACGCTGACATTTATCCCGAAAATCTTAGCGGTGTTTGCCGTTCTGGTACTAGCGGGCCCCTGGCTCATCGGCTTAATTACCGACTTCACGACGCGGCTATTTACCAACATACCCGCAATGGTGATGTAGCCTGTGGTTGAAGTAACATTTACCCAGCTTCAGGGGTGGCTGGTGGCCTTTTTTTGGCCCTTTGTGCGTATTACGGCCTTTATGACAGCGACGCCTTTATGGGGCCACTCCAGCATTCCCAATCAAGCTAAAGTAGCGCTTGCCGCAGTGATCGCCGTCGTCATTGCTCCCGTTCTCCCACCGATGCCCAGTGTACCGCTCATGTCTTGGGCAGGTCTGGGCATCATCATTGAGCAAATGCTGATCGGTATTGCGATTGGGCTGGTGATGCACATTATGTTTGCCGTTGTCCAAGCGGCCGGTGAGTTTATCGGCCTTCAGATGGGGCTTGCCTTTGCGAGCTTCTTTGACATGTCTAGTGGCACCAACATTATGGTGCTATCACGCATTCTCTATATGGTCACCCTGCTCATGTTTCTCGCCTTTAATGGCCACCTAATGGTGTTAGAAACACTAGTGATGAGCTTTGAAACACTTCCAATTGGAATTGGCAGCCTTAACCCTAATGCGTTTGAACTACTGGCACGCTACGCAGGTACTATCTTTGCTTCCGGTATGCTGCTCGCTTTGCCTCTGGTAGCCTCGTTGCTCATTATTAATCTGTCGCTAGGCATCCTAAACCGTTCAGCACCGCAGCTAACCGTGTTTAATATTGGCTTTCCTACCTCGCTCACCGTTGGCATAGTGTTGCTCATGGTGCTAATGAGCGATATCGGCAGCTTTCTTCAGCAGCTGTTTAGCCAGGGAATTAGCTTTACGCAAAGCCTGATTGAGACCATGGCGCCCTTAAATTAATGCCCCGGCACATGGCCAGGGCATAGCAAAAGAGTGACTGCTCGCTAAGACATTACATAAAGTCAAATAGCGACATCCCCTTAATATCCACAAACGCTTTTTGAGAAGCCTGCAGACCAACCTGACGCAAGCTATATTCTGAAATAGCATCAGCGTAGTCCAGATCCACCAAGTCAGAAAGCGTCTGCTCATAATTGAGCATCCGGTTACTACCTACAGCATCCACCACGTCTAGCTCGTTTAGTTTTGCCCCAGCCGAAGCGCGCACTGTTAGAACATTATCAAGGGCATTATCTAGATCTCGCATAGATGTGTTTAGCGTATTGCGCAATTCTGCTTTTTCGGCAGGCGTTTGAGCCGGCGATTCTAATACACGGATAGCCGCTTCCATCGTACGAAAGAGATCGGCAGGCCGCTGGTCACTACCCGACTGGGCCACCAGCATTTCATCCCCAGCCACCGGCTCCCCTTTAAGCGTCACGTTGAGGCCACCAAAGCTTAGCTGTTCCCCAGTGGCATCATAACTGCTATCGGTAAAGCTGCCGTCACCCTCTGGATCAAACGCCGTCCATTCGGGAACATCGGCATCGAAACGCTGGACGCTATAAGTCGGCGACTCTTCCGTACCACCAAACACGATACGGAAGCTCTCGCCATAGTCTGGATCATTGACATCACCTACCTGGGGCCCCGTAAACGTCACGCTACCAGTATTTCTACCCGCCTCACCCGGAATTGGCTGCCCATCTAAACCGCTCTTCACAGCCTCGGCGACATAGCCTGCACCGCTCGGTACACTTTGGAATATCGAGATGCCGTTTTCCGTGACCGGCATTAAACGGGAGGCATCGATACGCTGCTGGCGAGCGTTATCATCTCCTTTATACTCAATATTGCCTTTACTATTTTTAACAAAGGGAGGCGCATTATCAGCATAGCCACCAAATAAGTAACGTCCGTTACCATCAGTCGCGTTTGCTTGGCCGATCATGGTTTCGTAAATACCTTTTAACTCGCTGGCGATCGATTCTCGGTCAACATCGCTTAAGGTATCGCTTGATGCTTGAACTAGTCTTGTCTTTGCACTAATAACAGAGTCACTGATGCTATTAAGTATACTTTCTGTCTGTGCTAGAGAGTTACGTGCAGATACGCGAGAGTCTTCAAACTGTTGGGTAATCGCCTTAGATTGATCAACACGCACGGCGCGCGCTGCTGACTGTGGGTCGTCCGAAGGGTTAACCACACGGCGCCCGCTAGCAATCTGTTGACTAATTTTTAGAAAGTCATTCTGCTGACGGTTAATTGAAGCCGTACTTTGTTCATACATGGTAACGCTGCTAATACGCATGAGGCAGACTCCTAACCGTTAGCTACGTAAGCCTAAAATAGTGTCAAAAATAGTAGAGGCCGTATCGATGACGCGGGCATTGGCTTGATAAAACTGCTGAAAGCGAATCAGATTTGCCGCTTCTTCATCCAGGTTAACACCAGACTCCGACTGCTGCACTGCACGCAGCTGATCAGTTAAGCCTTGGCGTGCATCAAGATTGACCTGAATAATGTTGGTGCGATTTCCCACATCGCTGACCAGCGCCCCATAAGCGCCACTCAATGAGGCAGAACCACCTACAATATCCTTACTCTGGAGATCTTGGAGCGCTAAGGCATTACGATTGTCGCCTGCAGCAGCGCTCCCTTGCTGAAATGTTAGAGTCCCTTCTGTAGATACATCAGCTAATACAAATGAGACACCATCAATAGTGATTTCATCGTCCTCAGCCAATACAGCGACTGTACCTGCCGAATCTTGAACGACTCCATTAGCATCTAAGCTTAGCGTTACACCGTTAACAAGGATCGGACCAGTATACCCACTGACAGACAAATTTTTATTTTCATTAAGTTCAATTTGTAGTGATTCCGACGTATTGGCAAGCGCATTCTCATAGCGAACATTGCTCACCTCTAGGTCTCCACTCTGCTCAACTAAGCTACCTGCAGCAATTTTATCTAAGTCTGAAACAATGGCTTCCATTCCACCAGCGGCACGTCGTAGTGGTTGAATTTCAAAGCTATCGCCATTTTGGGCAAGATTAATATCGTTGAAATTGACATCAACACCGGCAAAACTTAGAACATTGTCGCTAAATGACCATTCATCCGCCTCTAGCGCCTCACCGGTATCTTTTCTAATCACTTCAAACTCTTCAGTCGATGCATTAATAACACGCACCGTATAGTCGGTTGCTCGTAATGCGCTAGTATTCGCAGAGTCGATCGTAGCACTGACCTCTGCGGATCCCTTATTATCTGTATTATAGTAAGCGTTAGATTGACCAATACTAAAAAACTCTTGGCCCTGCTCACCGTTCAGGTCAACACCTTTTTGGTGTTGCGCATTAAATTCGAGTGCAATAGAAGCCGCCAACTGCCCTATCTGGTTCTGAGTTTTATCTAATGTCTCAGATCGAAAGCTCATTAAGCCACCTAATGAGCCACCTGTAATTAAACCTTCATCTAGGCTGACAAGGTTGCCATTACCACGAGCCCCTTCACGGTAGCCAACGACGATCCGTTGTGGATCATTCGGTGATGTAACAGCTTCGAGTTTATAGGCAGTATCCCCCGTGACGAGCGGCTGCCCATTAGGAAGAGAAAGATTGTAAGTCTTGCCATCTTGAATATTAAGACGCAAGTTCATCTTTTCATTCAACTCGGAGATCAGCTGGTCGCGCTGATTCAGCAAGCTATTTGGTGCCTCACCAAGCTGTGCACGCGAAAGTGCTATTTCACGGTTAATATTAGCAATCTGGCTTGTGGTGTTATTTATTTGGGTAATTTCGTCTTTAATTTGGCCGTTAACGCCTGATTGTAAATCCTGCAGATATCCATCAAACGAACGGAATTGAGCCGTTAGCGTATCCGCAGTGCCAAGCACGCCCTGCCGGGCGGCAGGATCCGAAGGAGCACTTGCTAAATCCTCAAGAGCGGAAAAGAAATTCTGCATCAAAGGAGAGAGACCTGCTTCACGATCTGCAAGCAAGTTATCGATTTGAGAGATTTGCGTATTGTAGGTCTCTAGGGCTGTTGATTGCGACTTGGCATTGTTCAATTGCGCGGCAACGAACGTATTGAACTGACGCTCAATATCTGCAACGCGGACACCGGCATTGTTCCGGCTTTCATTGAGTACCGTAATCTCTCGATTGTAGCCAGGAGTATAGACGTTACTAATGTTGTTGCTCGTTGTATTGAGGGCATTCTGCGCCGCATTGAGGCCGCTTAAGCCGATCGAAAACATGCTCATGGTTCAATTCCTTAGGCCGATTCTCTACTTATCGGCAGTGCGCAGAAAAACTTGAGTAGTTACCTAGCGAGAATCCGCCAACAGGCTACCCGCAGAACTCAGCGGCCCCATCGTATTCATTACCGATACCAGCTTATCGGCATAGCGCGGGTCGGTGGCATAGCCGCCACGCTGTAACTCACGCGCTGCTTGCTCTGCGTTAGACGCCTGCAAAACACCGGCGTAACGCGGATTGTTGCCAATTAGGTTGGCATAATCGGTAAAGGCATGCTCGAACGAGTCGTAGACACGGAAGGTGTCGACGACCTGCGTACGGCGACCGTTCACGTATTCGTGGGTTACGATGTCGGTGGTCTTACCCTGCCACTGGCTACCTGCCTTGATGCCAAACACGTTATAGCTGTTATGCCCCTGCTGGGTCGCGATTTCATGGCGTCCCCAGCCGGTTTCGAGCGCGGCCTGCGCCAAAATGAGTTCAGCAGGCACGCCCGTGGCTGCGCTCGCCGCTTGGGCAGGCATGGCCAGCGTTTGCATGAAACGCGTGACATGGTCATGCCCAGAGGCTGCTGTACGCGGGGCTTCTACAAGCGAAGCGGAAGCGCTGCTGCTCGCTGGCTGTTGCCGAATGGCATCCAACTCATCGTAAAAACGGCCGCTGCCCGACGCGGGAGCCTGGCCACTATCGGGCTGCAGGGGGTTGTCCAGAACGCGCGGTGTGCCGCGGGGAATGCCAGCAATCAGCGCCTGAAGCTCCTGGTCAGAATTGGAGGCTGGCTGCCCCACCACGCCCTGACGATGCAGTTGTTCCACCAACGCATCGGCCAAGCCGATACCCCGGGAAGCCATAACCTGAGACCACTGCTGATCGAGCATGGACTGATAGAAGGTCGTATCGCGACTCTCCAGCAGCCCCGAGGTCGGCGTGGCATCCCGCATGCTTTTGACCATCATCTGAATGAAGAGCGCTTCGAACTGCTGCGCCGCGCCCTGCACGCCCGCTTCAGGATCAACGCGAGCATTATGCTGTAGCCGCTGAAAACCGCTCATATCCAGCGCGAACTGACTGGTCATATCGCCCATGCTCATCAGATGATCTCCAGCTCAGCACGCAAAGAGCCTGATGCTCTTAACGCTTCCAGAATCGACATTAAATCCTGAGGTGTCGCACCTAATGCATTCAGTGCATTCACCACGTCTGCCAAGTCGGCTCCTTCAACAATTTGCAGGTAGGCTTCCTGCTGCTCAATATTGATATCCGCATCAGGCACTACAACGGTTTCACCCTCCCCGAGTGGGTTAGGCTGGCTAACACCAAATTGGGTATCAATCATAATCGACAGATTACCGTGGGCTACTGCAGCTCTACGCAGGGTAACCGCGCTGTTCATAACCACAGAGCCTGTACGTGCATTGAGCACCACTTTGGCGGGCGCCTCAGCTGGTGTTAGCTGAACATTCTCAACCCGAGCCATAAAATTAACCCGAGCGTTGGCATCCATTGGGCCATCGAGGGCAATGACTCGGCCATTGCGTGCATAGGCAACAGACTGGCCGAACTCATTGTTAATTGCCGTTACCATGCGCTGAACGGTGCCAAAATCAGCGTCGTTCAGCTGCAACTCTAGCATCCCACCGTTGCCACCAAGATTGAGCGGCACTTCACGCTCAACAAGAGCCCCGTTCGGAATGCGGCCAGAGGCCTGCTGGTTAATCTGTACGCTACTACCGCCCGCCTGCGCACCGGCGCCGCCCACTAACATATTGCCCTGGGCAATCGCATAGGTATCGCCATCGGCACCTTTCAGTGGCGTCATCAATAGTGTGCCACCACGCAGGCTACGAGCATTGGCAATCGAAGAAACAACGATGTCAAGACGCTGCCCTGGACGGGAGAATGGCGGCAGATCTGCAGTCACCATCACAGCAGCGACGTTGCGCAGCTGAAGGTTGGTTCCAGGCGGAACGGTCACGCCTAACTGCGACAGCATGTTGGTTAAACTTTGGCTGGTGAACGGCGCTTGGGTGGTTTGGTCACCGCTGCCATCTAACCCCACCACCAAGCCATAACCAACAAGCTGGTTATCACGAACACCAGCAAAGCTCGCTAGCTCACGCACCCGCTCGGCGTGTGCTGGCAGCATCACAAAACAGAGAGCCAACAGGGTCGCGAAGCGCGCGGTTGCTTGAATCCGTTGATACACCTTCCACTGCATAGCCATTTCACCAGGTCTCTGTTGTCGAGCTTGTTGACACGCCTAGAACGGCGACACATTCAGGAAAAAGCGCTGCAGCCACCCCATGTGCTGCGCTTCGTTGATATAGCCATCGCCTACGTACTCGATGCGCGCATCGGCCACTTGAGTCGACGGCACGGTGTTTTGCGCGGTAATCGTGCGAGGATTCACGACACCGGAGAAACGAATGAACTCGGTGCCCTGATTGATCGCGATCTGCTTCTCGCCGCGCACGCGCAGGTTCCCGTTATTCATGACTTCCAATACGGACACGGTGATCGTACCGGTAAACGTATTGTTGGCTTGTGAGCCGCCACCGCCTGCAAAGTCACTGGCACCTTCGATATCGAAACCGTACTCCGCCAGCGTATCCAACACGTCGGGTAGCTGGGCCAGGTTAAGACTTGCACTGCCCGAGCGGTTGGCATTGGACTGAGAGTTCTTGCTAGCACTGACTTCTTCATCCAGCACAATGGTCAGAATGTCTCCTATCGTGCGCGGCCGACGATCTTCAAAAAGCGGCTGATAGCCGCGACGCGCCTGATAAATAGAGCCATTAGGAACAGGTGGCGGACGGTCGATGATAGTGATTTGCTCTTGTTCGCCGACGACAGAGGCACGCGGGATTTGCGCGCACCCTGCGGTCAATAACACCAGCAGTGCTAAGCTCGCCATCACGATGCGGCGTAACTTAAAGTTTGATTTCAGCATAGCGCGACCTGTTAAGAAGCCCTGACGAACGGTGACATTAGAGCTGGCTTAGACGCGCTAGCATTTCATCGCTGGTAGAGATAGCACGACTATTGATCTCATAGGCACGCTGCGTTTGGATCATATTGACCATCTCTTCGACGACGTTCACGTTCGATGTCTCCACATATCCCTGGAACAGTCGTCCGGCACCGTCGTTACCCGGCGCATTTTGGTTTGGAGCGCCCGAGGCACCGGTTTCCAGGTAAAGGTTGCCACCGATGCTTTCCAAACCCGCTGGATTGATAAAGGAAGCCACGTTAATTTGGCCAATATCGGCATCTTGAGCGATTCCCGGCTGACGCACGCTCACCGTGCCATCTTCACCGATCGACACCGATAGCGCATTGGCCGGCACGAAGATCGCTGGCTCGAGCGGATAGCCGTTCGCCGTGACCATCTGACCATTTTCATTGAGTTGAAAACTGCCATCGCGGGTATAGCCGATCGTACCGTCGGGCAGCAGCACCTGGAAAAAGCCTTCACCGCTGATCGCCAAATCTCGCGAATTACCCGTCTCTTCCAGGCCGCCTTGGGTGTGAAGACGCTCCGTCGCTACGGCGCGCACCCCGGTTCCGATCTGCATGCCAGAAGGCAGTCGATCCTGAATGTTATTCTGCGCGCCCGGCTGGCGCATGTTTTGATAAAGCAGGTCTTCGAAAACAGGCCGCGAACGCTTGAAGCCATTGGTACTGACGTTCGCGAGGTTGTTGGAAATGACATCCAGCTTGGTTTGCTGAGACTCTAGTCCGGTTTTGGCAGTCCACAAAGACTTGATCATACGTAGGTTCCCTTGGCTGAGTGGCTGCGATTAGCCCTGAATAGAGAGAATACTGTTGGCTCGCTGAGCATTTTCATCCGCCGAGCTGAGCATTTTCATTTGCATGTCGTAGCGGCGCGCCACGTCGATCATGGAGACCATGGCATCGACGGCACTGACGTTACTGCCTTCCAGCGCACCACTGACCAAACGAGCATCCTCATCCGCTTGCAGCACGCCAGGCGCACCATCCTCACCGGGTGGCGCTCTAAAAAGTCCGTCGTCGCCGCGTTCTAATCCCTGCTCATCCGGCGTGACGAGTTTGATACGGCCAACGTCCACGATTGCTTCAGGCCCTTCCCCCTGAGGAATGGCACTGATCGTACCGTCGGCCCCAAATGAAATTTGCGCGCCCTGCGGCACCGCAATGGGACCGGCATCTCCCATGACAGGCCGACCTACGCTCAACAGCACCCCATCGCTGTCGAGCTGTAAGTCGCCTCGGCGGGTATACGTCTCGGTCCCGTCGTCTGCTAACACCGCCATCCAAGCATTTCCCTGCATGGCCACGTCCAACGTACGTCCAGTACGCTCGATAGGGCCTTGTGAGAAATCGGTTCCCGGCGTCGTGGCTACTGCCGAGACCCGGGTGGGTAGTGCGCCATCGCCCTGCACGGGCACCGAGCGCACGGCCTGAAGCTGAGCGCGGAACCCAGCGGTCGACACGTTCGATAGGTTATTACTCACTACCGACTGCTGATCCATCGTGTGTTTTGCGCCACTCATGGCGGTGTATAGCATGCGGTCCATGACTCGCTCCTTACGTTAGTCTCGATTATTAAAGGTTAATAATCGTCTGCAGAAGCTCGTCCTGGGTGCTGATGGTCTGTGAGTTAGCCTGATATGCCCGCTGAGAGACGATCATGTCGACTAGCTCGCGGGCCAAATCGACATTCGATGTTTCGACCGCGCTAGGTTCAATTAATCCTCGTTGACCAGTACCCGGCGCACCGACTAACTCCTGGCCAGAGGCACCAGTAGCTGTCCATAGGTTATCTCCATTTGGCTTTAACCCTTCCGGGTTACGGAAGCTAACGAGCGCAATTTGACCAGCAGCGCGCGACTCTTCGTTGGAGTAGTTGCGCATCACGGTGCCATCATCTTCGATAGTTACTCCGACTAAAGAGCCAGATGTATATCCATTTTGCGAAACATCATTAACCACAGAACTGTTACCAAACTGCGTAGAACCAGTAAGACTAATATCGAAACTTAAGCTCTCAGAAGCGCCACCAAGAGGAGTTCTTTCAGTACTAGAGAAGTTTATTACAGGCCTATTGTTGGCAACGTCTACATATTCAACTCCACCACCTGCG
This sequence comes from Vreelandella sp. L-25, assembly GCF_056857535.1. NCBI lineage: Bacteria > Pseudomonadati > Pseudomonadota > Gammaproteobacteria > Oceanospirillales > Halomonadaceae > Vreelandella > Vreelandella sp. L-25. The sequence goes on along the minus strand of NZ_JBSXNH010000058.1, from coordinate 5,620 downwards.
GCCAGCTGTGGTTGGCCAACACGACTTAAAGTTCCGTTTTGGCTAAACTCCAAAACAAAATCATTTGTACCATAAGCCTCAAATGACTCACCAGGGTCAGCGGCAACCGCAGCAGCTACAACATCTGAAATAGCACTGGTAGTGGCATTAACGTCCGAGACAACTTGATCCACAGCATTAATTACTGCAGGGTCACTCACTCCTGCAAGTACTTCTTGGCCTAAATTAACTGCCACTTGCTGAACTGCAGCAATGCTATCAGCATCTGTATCAAGATCTGTTCCCTGGGCAGCAGTTATCTGGGCATCAATATTATTCCCTGGAGCCCTTGAGTTAACGATCAATGTTGTTGCGCTTTGAGCAACTGCTGCAAGCTGCGTTGGAGCATTACCCACAATATTAGATTGCGAAGCTGTTATAAATGCATCAAATGCGTCGATTGAATCAGGATCAGCTAAAGGGTCGGCTGATGTTGCTGCAACAGCACCGGCTGAATCAGCTGCACTGTTCATTGCCTCCTGAACTCCACTAATATAGGCAGCATATACCGAATTTTGCGCCGGCGTAATTTGCTCTCCATTTAAATAGTTATCCAAAACCTCGCTTAAAGTGAACCCAGAGCCTGATGCAAAGGCTTGGGCTGCACTATTAACTGCATCTATTATTCCTGCCTGATCTTCACCTGCTGCTTGAGCATTAGAAGCTGCGCTTTGCATAGCCACTTGCAAAGCTTCCAGCTGAGTCCGGACATTCGACATACCTGTTAAAAGCTGATTGTAAACATTTGAAGCTACAGCTTGCGCCTCTTGCACACCATCAACAACCTCACCTGTGGCTATGCCTACTGGATCTGAGTTAACATCGTAATATCCATCCATCACCACACGGCCTAACCAACTATTCTCTGCTTCAGGTCGCTTTTCATAATAAACAGCAATATTTCTGGGATTACCCAAGGAGTCATATGTTGTAAAATTCGTACTAAAATTATAGTTAAAACTTTCCCTTGAGCCTGGATTCAAAGGATTCTGCATATTAGTAATTACATTTGCTTCTTGAAGGCCCTCACCAGGCTGGTTGCGAGAGTCTAAGTTTAGAGATGTAGAGACAGACGTGGTCGCACTCGCTTGCAAGTTCTCGGCGTTTACTCTTAAACCTACAACGTCTCCACCTGCCTGAACGTTGCCATCTGCATCAGCGGCATAGCCCATAATCTGCGCGCCTTGCGCATTAACCAAACGCCCATCTGCCGTCATGGTCAGCTGGCCATTACGCGAATAGCCTACTTCACCACTGGGCTGCTGAAAGCGGAAAAAGCCGTCGCCGGCAATGGCCAAATCCATATTACGGTTAGTGGATTCTATGTTGCCTTGACTAAAATCCTGCAACACGCCTGATACCCGAGTACCCAGACCAATGCGCGATTGAGCATAGACGTCAGCGAACTGCACGTTCGAGCTTTTGAAGCCTACGGTCTGAGAGTTAGCAATGTTGTTACCCACTGCGCCTAGTTTCTGCTGCTGTGCGCTTAACCCGCTAAGTGCCTGCGAAAAACTCATATCGTTCCCCTAAATATTGGCTAAAGCGTCATCAAAGAATTTGCTTGATTTGATCGAGTGTCACTTGGCCGTAAATCGCACCAAGATCGAGGCGCACATCGCTGCCCCCCGCACCAGGCGAAACACCCTGGACGAGGGCGTAATTCAAGGCACGAGACTCTAACAGTTCACCTTCGGCATCGGTCGCTTTGAAATTAACGCGATAAGCGCCCTCAGGAACGGCCTCACCCCCGTTGGTCATACCACCCCAGCTAAAGGACTCCACACCTGCTGCCACGCGACCGAGCTCTTTGGTATACACCACCTCGCCCGACTGGCTCGTTACGGTAACTTCGACCTGCTCGGCGGGGGCATCCAACTCGATACCGAAGGGCGTAGCGTAGGAGCCATTGTCAGGATCCACGCTCACCATCACGTTGTTACCGGGAACCAGTACGGCCTTGTCGATCAAGCCTGCGGCCTGCAGCGTTTGTGCCGCATCCATCTGCTGGGTAATGCCGTTCAAGGTAGCGTTCAGCTCTTCGATACCGCTGACGGTATTGATCTGAGCCAGCTGAGACGTCATCTCCGAATTTTCCATCGGATTGAGCGGGTCTTGGTTTTGAAGCTGTGTGATCAGCAGCGTCATGAAACTCTCGCGCAGCTCGGCAGATTGACGCGTAGACAAACCGGCCGTCGAGGTATTGCTATTGATATTATTGATGACACTCGTATCGATATTCATCGTTAGCCCTCACCGAGCGACAGCGTTTGCACCATCATCTGTTTGGTGGTGTTGAAAACTTCCACGTTGGCTTGATAAGAGCGTGACGCAGAAATCATGTTGACCATCTCATTCACCGGCTCCACGTTGGGTTTCGCGACATAGCCCTCGTCATCGGCGGCGGGGTGGTTCGGCATATACTCCATGCGGAGCGGAGAGTCGTCTTCCACCACCTCAGTGACCCGCACTCCGCCCACGCCATAACGGTTATTCTGGGCCTGAGTTTCGAACATGACCTGTTTGGCGCGGTAGGTTTCTCCATCGGGCCCTGCCACACTATCGGCATTCGCCATGTTGCTCGCCGTGACGTTCATCCGCTGGGCTTGGGCGCTCATGGCGGAACCGGCAATCTCGAACGCTGAAAACATCGACATCGCTTATTTTTCTCCTATTACTAGGTTATTCAGGTTGCATCGCATTTTTCAGGCCCTGAATACGACGGTTCATCATGGTGAGCGCCGCCTGGTAGCGCACAGCGTTATCCGCGAACTGGGTTCGCTCACGGTCCATGTCAACGGTGTTACCATCCAGGCTCGGCTGATCAGGAACACGATAGAGCAGCTCGGTGTTTCCAGCACCACGCCATGCGGGGCCTTCTCCTGCCAAGTGCTGTTCGGAGGTACGCGCTAACGCTAAGCCGCCATTTGGCTGCTGTTGAGACTGTCCGCCTTCAACGGCTTTTTTCAGCTCACTAGCAAAGTCAATGTCGCGCGCCTTATAGTTGGGCGTATCCGCATTGGCAATGTTAGCGGCTAGCACTTGGTGACGTGCTTGGCGCAGGCCCAGCGCCTGCTGGTGGAAGTTAAAGGCAGATTCAAGCTGATCAATCATGCCGATCCTCGCTCGCCGTGAGGCCAAAATAAATCGGAAATTGTTGATGATGAATAATATGCCCCTCTCTTTCACCTTAAAGCATGGAACAGCTACCGTTTACACCAGCATTTCCCATGATGCGTAGGATACTTTTGCATTACACTCCCATGCTGATGTTTACCATCTGATTTTCTATACTGGGCGACTTTACCCATGCGCTATTTGCTGCACATTGTTGCACGCTACTCAGCAGTTAAGACATTGTTGTTACTGCTATGTGTTGGCTTATCCCAACCCTCCTGGGCAGAAACAAGCGATCAGTCACTTGTTGAAAGCGTCCAACAATTTCTCTATCAAGAAGCACAGGCCCTGGGACAAGAGGCAGTCATCAATATCGCACCGCCATCCCCCCATTTACCCACCTGCATACAGCCAACGCCCTTTCTGACTAACCCTAACCAAGCTCCTATTGGGCGTGTTTCTGTAGGCGTTAGGTGTGGAGCTGATGGGCGTCAAGTACGCTACCTTCAGGCAGAAGTGGGTGTCATTGGCAGCTACGTTGTGGCAAGCCAAGATATTGATAGAGACACGTTGGTTACCGCAGCTATGCTCGACCAGCGGGAAGGCAACCTTAGCGATTTATCTAGCCAAACGCTGACCGACCAGGCCGATATTGTCGGCAAAGTAGCTCAGCGGCCTATCCGTAGTGGCAGCACGTTTCAGGCGCATTTCCTGCAAGCACCTAGCCTCGTGGAACGCGGGCAGCGCGTAACAGTCATAGCAGAAGGAGCAGGCTTTCGTGTCTCTCGAGAGGGGGAGGCACTTGCTGATGGGGCACAAGGAGAAACCATTCGTGTGCGTTTTGGTTCTCGTGAAATAATGACGGCGCGGGTGATCGGCCAAGGCACATTAATGGTGGATTTTTAGCCTAAGACCTAAAGTGTTTAGCACCTAGGCCGATAGATAGTCATACAGCGCGCGGCACCCCAACGTTGACGATGAGGCCAACAACGTGAAAATTGATAACCTTAATCCGCTGCTTCGCAATACTCCAGCGCAGCAGCGTGATGACGCACAGAAGGTAAGTGAAGCAAAGCAGCCTGAAACGGGTAATACTACCCGTGAAGCGACTCAGCTCAGCCAATCTAGCATCGATAGCAGCCAGGATATCGACATGGCTAAGGTACAGGAAATTCGTGATGCTATTCGTGAGGGACGGCTCGAAGTGCGTGCCGACCGTATTGCGGATGGTCTAATTGCCAACTTGAAAGATCAGTAAATCTACCTATGAGCCTTTCACGCCTACTCTCCAGTCAGTTGCAACGCCTCGAGGATTTGATTGCTTTACTCTCCAGCGAACAAGAGCAGTTGACTAAAGGCAGTATTGACGGCGATATATTGACTGATATCGCGGGTAAGAAACAGGCGCTTCTAGAAGAACTAGAACGCATGGAGGTATTACGTCGCGGGGTACAGGCAAAACTTGGCTATCCAGAAGGCGGTCCTGGCGCGAAGCTGGCGGCCACAGATGCTGACTGCCTAGCAACCTGGGAAAGCTTGCTAGAAAAAAGTGAGCGAGTTTCACGAATGAATGCATTAACCGGGCAAATGCTCTCATTGCGTATGAAGCATAACCAGGAAATGCTGGACTACATTCGCCAAATTGCAGAAAAAACGCTCTACAAGCCCAACGGGCGCAATAGTGCTCAGCCGGGCCGCATTAATGCCTCTGCTTAACAAGCAATTATAGACAAATACTATACAAAGCGCTTCAATGGGAACAACATCGTTCACCATCGGAGTTTGTTATGCTGCCTCATCTTCCAGAAGGTTTCACCGCCGTTGTGGCAGGTGCAAATGGCGGTATAGGAAGCGCCATACTGCAAAGCCTGCTTTCATCTCCGCAAAGCAGTTGGATGAAGTATCATTTGCCCAGGTGATGCATATTAATGCGGCACCCCCAGCCCTGCTACTCGCTGCTCTAAAGCCTTCTCTACAAGGCAAGCACGCTACCATTATTGCCAGCCTTTCTGCTCGTGTCGGATCTATCACTGACAATGGGTATGGTGGCTGGTATAGCTATCGTGCTAGTAAAGCCGCGCATAATATGCTGTTGAGAACCGCCGCTATTGAGCTTAAGAGGCTTAATAAACAGTCGATTGTTCTCTGCCTCCATCCCGGCACTACGGACACTCCTCTCTCAAAGCCTTTTCAAGCCCGTGTACCTATTGACTGGTAAAAGCAGAGCAAAAAAGCCCCGAGCACAGTATGCACGGGGCTTGAGGCTTGGCGCGCTTATCGAGCGCGCAACAAAAAACCCAGCCTATTGGCTGGGTTTTTTGCAGTATAAGTGCCTGACGATGACCTACTCTCGCATGGGGAGACCCCACACTACCATCGGCGCTAAGCGGTTTCACTGCTGAGTTCGGCATGGGATCAGGTGGTTCACGCTCGCTATGGTCGTCAGGCGTAACGGGTAATGCAT